>JAHJOY010000002.1 GCA_018819665.1 bacterium | reverse complement strand
CTACAACTTCATCCGGGTTGATATCCTTAAAAGGTTCTTTTCCCAAAAGTTCTCTGGCCAAACGGCGTACCGCAGGCATTCTGGTAGAACCTCCTACCAAAACTACCCTATCTATCTGTTTAGGTGTAAGCTTTGCATCCGATAGAGTCTGCTTAGTGGGTTCTATTATTTTCTCTAATAAATCTCTGGTTAACTCTTCAAATTTTTCCCTACTCAAGGTTATCAGCAAGTCCTCTTTCTGCCAGATAAATGGGATTTTAATATTTGTAGACGTCCTTGCGGAAAGGTCCTTCTTTGCCTTCTCTGAAGCCTCTTTCAATCGCTGTAAAGCTGTACTATCTTTCCTCAGGTCAACACCATGAAGCTCCCCAAATCTATCAGCAAGAAAATCTATTATTCTCTGGTCCCAGTCATCTCCACCAAGAAGAGTATTACCCCCTACTGCTTTTACCTCAAATACGCCATTACCCAGCTCCAAAATGGACACATCAAATGTACCTCCACCCAAATCCCATACTAAAATATTATGTATATCCTGCTTATGTAGGCCATAGGCTAATGAAGCAGCAGTAGGTTCATTTATAATCCGCATTATTTCCAAACCAGCTAAGGCACCTGCCTCTATGGTTGCCTGGCGTTGATTGTCATTAAAATATGCAGGAACTGTAATTACAGCTTTTTTTATCTTCTCATTTAAATAATCTTCTGCATCTTCCTTAACTTTACGAAGAATAAGGCCTGATATCTCCTGGGGACTATATTTTTTCCCTTCAATTTCTATCCTTTTGTCTGTACCCATACTGCGCTTAATAGAACTAATTGTATGTTCCGGATTTGCAATTGCCTGGGTTCTGGCAAGATTGCCTATCAACTGCCCTCCTCCTTTGGTAAAGGCAACCACTGAAGGCGTAAGTCTCCCGCCTTCAACATTGGGTATAATCTCAGGCTTCCCGTTATTCATAAAGGCAGCCATTGAAAAAGTAGTGCCTAAATCTATTCCTATTACTCTACTCATCTCTCTTTTCCTTTCACTCATCGATAAAAACAGAGGGCAGAATACAGAAGTCAGATATTAAGCTGTTGTCTTTTCTGCCCTCTGTTTTCTGCCCTCTGTTTTCTGTTTTATTCTCGGACTAATCCAGCCACAATTACTACAGCCTTTTTCCAAGAGCTCTTTTTGTGGAGCAGTCTTTCCGCACTGAGGACAAGTTTCAATCTCTTCATCTCTCTGATCAGAAATAATTCCCCTTAACACTTGCACCCACTCATCTATTTGTTTTCCAGAAAAAGAAGCTATTCTTCTGGTTGAATTAACCTGGTAGATTATATCCAGTACCTTTTCTCGGTTACTACCAAATTCGCTTGTTTTTCTCATCTCGACTGTAACACCAATTATCCTATCCAGAGGAAGATCAAAAACTAATTTTCGCTCAAAATAATTCCACCAACAAAGTCGTCTCTTATTGGTAAGATAAAGATGGCCTGGTCTCCAGGTTTCTTTTAAAATACCCTGTGCTGGCAGCAAATACCACACCTTTTTTTCTCGGTGAGTAACTTTTTCTCCTTCTGTTAGGAAGTCAATTGGTCCCTCTTCAAACTCCGGAAGAACATAATTTTCTTTCAGAAAAATTCCTTTAACCTTTAAATTTTGTTCAATTTTTTCTTTAAATTCACCTGTTTTTATAGTATGAATCCGTTCAACTTTGTCATCTTGTCCGATAAGATATAATATTTCTCTGTCTTCTTTAATGAAATATTTCTCAGATCTTATTATTAAACCTTTTATCTTTTCCAGGGAAATCTGGAAGATTATTTCATTAAAATCACCATTCCATAAAATAAGTCTCTTATTGGTAAGATAAAAATATCCTGACCTCCAGGCTGTGTATATCCCCTTACTATAATAATAGGAACCATATATCTTAAGACTGACTTCTTCTTCATTTAATAAGGAAACTTCCTGTCTTTTCCTATGTTCTCTTTCCCAAATTCGGGTTTTCTCGTCCCAAGCCTGCATCACTCCATATTTAAGCATGGTTTCCATCCCGGCTAATGCTGCTCTCAAATTAACCCCTATTAAAGGAATACCGGCAACTGAAATAATGATGTCAGCATTGATTACCAAGCCTTTATCCAAAATTCTATCTAATAAATCAACTAAAGTTGCATGTGTATTTCTGGTCGGTTCCATCAAAACACCTCTAAGTTAAAAGTTAAAACTTATACAAACGAATACGGTGGCCAGGGTCCGGTAAAGCGGACAGAAAATTCTGGCATCTGGTCAATCTTGTCTAATTCACCACCTAATGTTTTGCTTTTTTCTTTAGCCAGCAGGCAAGAAAGATTCATTAGCATTGGTTTTTCTTCTTCTTTTTTGGTCCTATCAACCTTAATTTCATCAACACAGCTTTTAACCCGATCATAAAAATCCTTAAAATACCTATCTGTTTCTTTTTCTATCTCTTTTTTTAATATATTTTCTAATTTCTGCTTATACATATAAGCTAATCCCTTAGATTTTGTTTTTATCTCATCACTCAATTTTTTAATCTCTTTGTCCGTGTCAATGATCCTTTCACTAATAATTTTTATATCCCAAAATATCTGGATTCCGAACTCGGCCTTACCTTCAAGCTTACTTAATTTATTTTTCAGATTTTCGTAATCATTCTTCAACCAGCTTTGCATATTTTCCTCTGGCTCTCTTTCTTCCTCTCCAATAATTATAGTGTCAAATCCTAATGGTATTATAGTGCCAAATCTCTCCCAGGCATTTTCAATCACCTTTTCATGAGCAATAATCCATGATTTGACCTTTTCCTTATCTTCTGATTTATAAGGCTCTGTAGAACATTTGTGAATTACGGCACCTAAATCTTTATACGGAATAGTGTAAACCTCATTATTATCTAACCCGATATTGCCAAATGATATTTTTTTATTACTATCGACTATACAGTAAAGGTATATTCCTTCAACCATATCATTTTTCTCCCTTTTCCATTTCCTTAGCCCATCTGTCAGGGTTTATCATTTTATCCAGAACATCATCTACTATATTATCCAGCCCATCTCTCACAGATTTAACCGATTCGCTAACACCCTGTTCTTTTTTCATCTCCTCAATAGCCACATCTAAATCCATAAGGGCTTCTCCGAGCCTTTCCATCTCTTCCTCGGATAAACTGCCTCCCTCCATACGCTTTATTGCCTGGAGGTTAAGAGTATCTTTAATTATTTCTACTAAAGCAATGACTAAACCCAAAACCCCGTGTTTTAGATTGTCCTCATCAATATTTATAGGCATCTTTTTCTCCCTTAATCAGAAGACAGAGGACAGAAATCAGAAGTCAGATTTTTCTGTTCTCTGTTCTCTATCCTCTGTCTTCTGTCTTCTGAATTTTAACTTCTAAGATTCCGTTTTTATACGATTTTTCTATCTTTCCCTTAGGTGCGCAGGGTAATTTCAACTCCTGATGATATCTACGAT
>JAHJOY010000113.1 GCA_018819665.1 bacterium | reverse complement strand
TGCCAGTGAATTGGCCGGGTTTACTTTGGGACAAGCAGATATCCTGCGAAAAGCTATGGGGAAAAAACAGAAAGGAGTGATGGAAAAACAAAGGGAACTTTTTATAAAAGGAGCTCAAAAAAATAATATTAAAAAAAATACAGCTGCTGAAATATTTGATTTGATTGCCTATTTCGCCGGATATGGTTTTAATAAATCTCACAGCGTTTCTTACGCCTTTATCTCATATCAGACTGCCTATTTAAAAACTCATTATACCTTAGAATATATGGCTTCTTTACTTACCAGTATTATGGGAAACAACGATAAAGTAGCTTTGTATATAAAAGAATGCCGGAATATGAATATTGAAATACTACCTCCCGATATAAATCAGAGTTTAGTAAATTTCACTGTAGTAGGGGGAAAGGCTATTCGTTTTGGGTTAGCTGCTGTGAAAAATGTTGGCGAGAAAGCTATAAAAAGCATTATTGATGAACGCAAAAGAAATTCTAATTTTATTTCTTTGCTCGATTTTTGCCAGAGAGTTGATTTAAGAGTAGTAAATAAGAGGGTAATCGAAAGTTTAATAAAGTGTGGTGCCTTCGATTCTATCGGTGCAAGAAGATCCCAATTATTGGCAGTTTTAGATGTATCATTAAAAAACGGGCAAGAATATCAAAAATCTAAGAGAAATGGACAGACTTCAATCTTTGATCTTTTCGAAGAAAATAGCCCAGATAAAAATAGCGGTAATTACCAGGATAGATTACCAGATATATCAGAATTTTCTAAAAATGAACTTTTAGCTATGGAAAAGGAAATGTTAGGATTATATATTTCCTATCACCCATTGAATGATTACAGGGAAAGATTAAAGAAAATTATAACTTCCACCTCAATCGAATTAACCAACCTTTCAGATAGAAGTAGAGTAGTTTTAGCTGGAGTGATTAATAATTTAAAAAGAAAGAGTACCAAAAATGGGAATCTTATGGCATTTATTACCTTAGAAGATTTAGAGGGTACTGTAGAAATAATAGCGTTTCCTAAGGTTTATGAAAAATGCAAAGAAATGATAAAAAAAGATGAGATTATCATAACAGAAGGACATCTTGATGTGGCAGAAGGAAAGACAAAAATTATTGCTGAGAAGATATCTCTTTTAAAAAAATATGTAGAAAATAAAAGACCTACTCCTAAAACAGAAGAAAAGAATCAAAATCTTGCTGAAGAACTTCATCTTGAGATTAACACAGAAAAAAATGAATCTGATCTTTTAAGAAAATTGAAAGAATTATTTTACGGTTATCCAGGGAAAAGTCAAGTAGTACTTCATTTTAAGGATAAGGATAAAACTATATTACATGCCATAGATAAAAAATATTCAGTTAGCATTGATGATAAATTTATGGAAGAGATTCGTGGTATTTTAGGAGATGAAAAAATATGGACAGAAAATGTTAAAGAATAATAAAAATTACTATTAGAGGGTTTATTTATAATGTGGAAAGTTATTTATATCGCTAAGGATATTTTATTAGCCAGAAATTTAGAAAAAATATTAAAAGAAAAAGGGATTGCAACCATTTTAAACCAATTAGAAGTGGGGAAAGATGAATTAAACGGAAATGTAGAAATATTAGTTCCTAAATGCGAAACTCAAGAAGCAGTTAATTTAATCAGTCAAGCCCAGATTTATAATGATGATTTATTAGATGATGTTAATTAGTATATCGTATTTCGTATATCGTATTTCGTATATCGTGAAGAAAATAATAAATGCATAATATGTAAGGGCAGACTTTGTATCTGCTCACCGTAGGACAGGCGTCTCGCCTGTCTAAGTAGGGGTTTGATTTATCAAACCCGAATAATGCGGGTCGAATAAATTCGACATTAAAAAGTAATACTTTATATAAAAATGTTTAAAATTTTGAATTATGATTTTACGCTTTTTGCTTTAAGTTTTTAGTTTAATAAAGGGATTGCCACGCCCTGATAGAATCTGGGCTCGCAATGACAATTGAAGGGAATTACTTTTTATTTCTCCAACGCGATACGCAATACGCGATACGAGAAAGTGGTGCCGAAGGTCGGAGTCGAACCGACACGAGCTGTG
>JAHJOY010000112.1 GCA_018819665.1 bacterium | reverse complement strand
GTGGCAATTATCGTTTTACCAGTTTTGGTTGTTATTTTATAGACTTCATCATCAGGAATTTTTTTTAAAAAATTAACAATTTTAGTATTCGCTAAACTTTCTTTTTGAAAATCAAAACAATTTATCTCTTCTTTTGCCCATAATTCTTCAAATTCTCTAATTTTTAAGGTATAACCAAAATGATGTAAAATTAATGCATCTGGAGAAAGGCAATTGATATCAAAGCCCACTCCTCCGGGGGAGATAACCCCGCTATCTAGGGTAGTAGCCGCTACTCCCCCAATACAATTCGAAACAACAAAATTCTCAGCAATAAAATTATGTTCCGTGTGTGCGACTGTAAAATCATATACAAAACCTTTATAATCAATCTTTTTTATTTTTTTAATTTCATCCCACACCATTCCACTTTTTTCAAGCCCTAAAGTTACATCTTTAAGAAAATCATCAAATAAAGGGAAATTTGCCGGAATTCGAGGAATTACCTTTTTTCCTTTATTAAGTTTCCAACAGGTATCTAAAATAAATCTTTTAGTTAGAGGATTGCTCTCCAATTGATTGGCAATTTTTTGATAACTTAATCCAGCTTTTAATAATCGTGGTACTTTTTCTTTTATTGCTGCCTCTTTTTCTTTCAAAATTTTTTGCTTTAATTTGAGATATTGAACGGCTACATTAGCAATGTATGCTCGTTTAAAATTATATTCAAAACCGACTTTACCCCAAAGATTGAGAAGATTTTCCGGATTTGGTGAAATTATTAACTCTAACAACCAAGAAATGTCACCTTTCTTGTTAATATGTTTTTTTCTTTTATCAATATAAAGGCATTTTATACCAAAGTCCTTTAAGAATTTCTCTATATCTTTTAAAAAATCCTTCCCATTTTCTATTAATTCTTCTCTCTTGGCCATAGGGAAAGTAGGGGCATTAAAATATCCTCTTCTATTTAATCTTCTGTGAGGAGTTCTTAATTCACATCCGAAAAGTGAAGCAAGAAATAAACGTTTCTGCCATTGAGGCGCCTTAAATATCCATTTAGGAACCCTATAAGCCTGATTTACTTTGCTTCCTCTAGGAACCCCCAAGGCTTCCAAAAGCACTACTAAACTGGAAGCATTAACTGTAAACGAACAGCAGTTATAATATTTATTACTACCTCGAGAGTCTTTTCTTTTTTGATAATGTAAAGGGCTTGGGGTATAAGCGATTTTTTCTAAATCTTTTCTTACCTCTTCCAAATCCTGGGGTTTTCCTGAAAAATGTAGAACTCCATCACCCTTTTTCCCGATGAAATTCATAGAACCATCTCCAAAAACAAATCCCATTATTTTTAAAATATAAGGTAGTTTTGGATGGTTATAAGCCAAGGGTAGTAGATTACGCTTTTTTAATTTTTGAAGAATTATTTCAAATTTAAATGTTCCTTGTTCTCTTCCTAACTTTAATAAAATTTTTTTTATATCTTCTTCTGAAATAATTATTTCAGAAGAAGGTCTCCTGTATGGAACTCCTTCGAAGGGAAAAATCGCTACTTTTTCACCCAGATCTATATCCTTTATAGGTTTCATGCCAAAAGGTGTAAACAAAGGATGGTCTAAAGTTGCTTTAATCTTATGTCCTCCTTTGGTAGTTATTTTGAAAACTTCATCCGGTTTTAATTTGATAAATCTTTTAATAGGGGTATCTGCTGGCCTTTGAGAAATTAAATCTATGCACTTAAGCCTTTGATCTTGCCAATCTTTTTCAAAATCTTCGATCACTTTATAAAAACCAAAATTAGACAACACTTTAGTATCTTTCGTTAAACAAAAACCGTACCCCCAGTGGATATCTGGCATAGCTAATGAACGCCCCACAATCCCCGGGAGAAAAGCTACATTAGCCACCTGTTCTAGAGCCTGATCCTGGCGTATTTTTTCTAATAAATTTGAAGAGGCATAAATCAGACCGGGGACTCTCATCCCAGAGTTATAGGTTTTGGGAATCTCCCAGCGATAATCGTCTATTTTATTTAAAGGTCCTTCCCAGGATTGTTTCATTTTAATCCCCTCCTTTTTATTTTTTTATCGCCAAGACAGGCGAGCCTGCCCTCGTGAAAACGGGGGATGCCTGTCCTACAATAAGGATTTTAGTATTCAATTAGTTTCTGAGTAATTAAATATCAAAAATTACCTGGGCTCTCCAGAGTCCGCTTTTCTCATCTTTTTTAATTTCCAAACGATGGTAAGTTGCGGCTTTTATCTCTTTTTTTATTTTGCAGCCGAGCCGGTTAATTTTCATTCCTTTAACTTCTGCACCAATTTTATTATTAGTTAAATCTTTTATTTCAAATTTATTTAAAATAACTAATTTCGTTTCACTGATATATAGAAGTTCATTAAGCCAGGCGAAGAGTAAGCCTTCCAGATTGTCGGCTTCCAGCTCTATTTTATCACAAAAGTTTTCTTTAAGGTTTTTGGTTTCTCCGGCGATAATTTCAAACATCCCTTTTGCAGCATTGATAAAAACTTCTCTTTTGTTTTTACCATATGCCGCTATTCCGATATCAGCGGTATGTTCGAGGATTTCAAATTCTTTCATAGATGTTCATTACCTTTTCAAATTTTAAGCTTTACTCTGTCATATGAGATTGCTTCGCTTTGCTCGCAATGACAATTAAATAAAAAAACTCTCATCGCTTAGTAATATCTACTACTAGGGACGAGAGCTTGCTCACGTGGTACCACCCTGATTCAATAGGAAAATATCCTATCCTTTATTGGCTGATTGTTTAACACATCTTAAGATGTGTTTCCGAATATTTTGATTTCACCGGAAATATTAAAAAGGGTGGAATTCGATAAAGCCAATACTGATTTTCACCAACCATCAGCTCTCTGAGAACAACTGTTACCTACTATCCCTTAAATATTTAACTATATATTGTATTTTGTTGTTTTAATTATAGTTTTCAGTATCCCTTGTTGTCAAGTTTTTATTCGTATTGCATATATCGTATTGCGTGGAGAAAAATGGAATTCAGAAGTCAGAAGCCAGAAGTAGGGGTTCGATTCATCGAACCCGCCAGAAAAGTTGCTTAAAAAACCCGGGTCGGATAAATCCGACCCCTACAAAGAACAAAACATTATAAGAAAAAATTCTAAATTTTAAATTATGGTTTTTCGCTTTTTGCTTTAAGCTTTTAGCTATACAGTGACAACCGACAACTAATTTTTTTTATCTAAAACCGAAAAACTAAAAACCTCAACACGGCACGCCGTGTTGCTACTAAATTTTAATTAAAAAGGAAGATACAGGATCTTACATTAATATATTTTTTTTCATTTTTCTTGACATTCGACTGACCAGTCAGTTATAATAGAAAACGATTAATAATTTCGAGAGGAGCAAGAGCTAAATGATGAGAAAACTCGCCAACTTTATCACTAAATATGCCCGGCCTATATTTATTGTAATAATTCTGATTACTATTTTCGCCGGAATGCAAACAAGAAATCTTAAAATTGAAGATGATGTCACTAAATATATCTCTGAAGATGACCCGGATATAAAGTTTTATAGTGAAGTAGTCGAAAAATTTGGTGGCTCTCAAGCAAACATGTCAATGATATCACTTGAGTACGAAGACCTTTTTACTTTAGAAAATCTTGAAAGAGTTAAAACTATAACAGAAAAATTAGAAGATGCTCCGTTTATAAAATCGGTAAATTCTTTTCTAAATATGCCTAAAATTATCACTACAGATGTAGGTCTCGAAGTAAAAGATTTAGTGGAAGTATTTCCAGAAAGCGACGTGGAGGCCAAAGAACTTAAAAATTCTCTCTTAAATGATAACCTGGTAAGAGGGAAATTTATTTCAGAAGATGGAAATGTTGCCCTGATAATGGTAGAAACAGTGCACGACATAGAAGGAAAAGAACTTAAAGGGGGGCTAGAGAATATAGTAGAGCCTTTAAAAGGCCAAACTTTACAGGTGTATTACTTTGGAATGCCTCTTATAACCGCAGAGATTTCTGAAGGTTCTTGGGATACCATGAAATTAGCTATTATTGCTGCTGTCGTTATACTTTTAGTTCTTTATTTCTGCTTCAGGAGTTTTCGTGGCATATTTTTACCTCTTATTGTTGCTATGCTGGCTTCTTTTTGGGTCTTGGGATTTGTAGCATCAACCGGTAAAAGTGTTACCATGATGATTTCTGCCATGCCAGTATTAATGATATCCTTAGCCACGGCTTATGGTATACACTTTATAAGCAGATATTATGAAGAGAGGCACAGCCTTGAACCTGTTAAAGCAGTTAATAGAACTATTCGGAATATATTTACTCCTATACTTATGAGTGCGCTTACTACTATGGCGGGATTTCTATCGCTTACCGCTGCTATTGTTAGGCCTATGACTGAATTCGGATTTTTTTCCACTATGGGAATATTTTTTGCCTTTGTGCTGGCAACTTTTTTATTGGGGTCATTTTTTACTATTTTTCCGCCAGCTAAAATCCATGAGAAATTTTCACACGAAGCTAATGATTTGATTACTAAACTTCTAAGATTAACCGGCCAATCAATATTAAAAGAAAAGAAAGTGATTTTAATTGCCGTATTAATAATAGTGGTAATTTCTGTAGTTTTTGGCACAAGAGTCAAGACCGAATCATCGATAGAGTCAAGATTAGGCAAAGATAATAAAATAGTAAAAACTATGAATTATTTCAATGAAAAATTTGGTGGCACGGATTTCCTTTATGTCTATACCAAGTCAAATAATGTAAAAAATCCTTATGTATTAAGACAGATGAAAAAGATAGGTAATTATGCAAAACAGTTTCCCGCCCTGGGTGAACCATCATCAATTACCGATTTTTTGATTCAGCTTAATAATACCATGGAAAATAAAAATATAATTCCGGCTAGTGAAGAAAAAATTGACAATTTATGGTTTTTTGCAGGAGATAATGAGTATATCACCTCTATGATTGGTGATAATGATAAAGACACCTTATTGCAGATTAGAACTAAGGAAATGACCTCTGCTGCTCTTGAACAAGCAATAAATCAAATGGAAGAATTTATAGAAAATATTCCTAAAAAGGTTAATAAAATTGAACTTTCCAAAGTAAATGAAGAAGCAAAAGCAGAATATTATGGTTACCTGGTTGATGAGATTATATCTTCTCTTGAGGCAAAAAATATTAAGATAAAGAATAAAGAAAAGTTAAGAGAAGAGCTTATAAAGATTGCCAGCACACCGGGCTCTGAGTTTGAAAAAGATACTGAGGAGTTTACAAATGAAATTTTAACCGTATCTTTTTTAGAGATCGAAGATTTAGGAATAGACGGCTCAGATTTAGTCCCTATACTTATAGAATATATAAGAGAGAAAAAATCTCAAGATAATTTAACCAGAGAATTAATGGAAAAGATAGAATTATCGGAGGATGACGCCCTTTATCTTCAAAAGGCATTGGAAGATTCCAAGAAAATTGTGCAGGATAGAGAAAAAGTAAGGTTTGCCCAAACTGAAACAGAAAAACTTATAGGAGAAAACCTAAAGGATGAGGAAAAAGATATTTTATGGTATTTAATGGATGAGGTAGTTTATATCCCGGATGATAATGGAAATATAGAGGTCTCTTTCCAGCTTACCGGAATTCCGGTAATTAGCGATAAGATAAACAACAGTCTATTCAGAGGGCAAGTAAAGAGTCTAATTGCAGCATTTATTGCAGTATCTATCATGCTCATGCTTCAGTTTGGCTCTCTCGTTTTGGGACTATTTGCTATGATACCTATTACTCTAACCATAATCACAGCCTTTGGTGTAATGGGCCTTCTAAATATCGATTTAAATATTGGGACCATAATGGTTGCCAGTATTGCTATAGGAGCAGGAATTGATTATACCATCCACTATATTTCTCGATATAAAAATGAATTGAAAAGAAGATCAAAAATTGAGGCTATGAAAATCACCTTGACTGGAACTGGCCGAGCCATTGTCTTTAATTCTATCACGGTGGCAGCAGGAGTCTTTGTACTCGGCTTTTCTGATTTTGGAATGATGGCAGTATTTGGCAAACTTATTGGGAGTGTAATGCTTTTAAGTGTAGTCTATACCTTAACCCTGCTCCCCATCTTATTAAATAATATAAAGTTTAAAGAGGAGGCAAAGAAGAAATGAAATTAAGACTTGAGGTTTATATTTTAACGATACTTGTTTTCTTATTTTCTATAAATATAGCATCTGCTATAACCGTAGATGAAATAATGGATAAAATGGAAGAGACGGCACCTGATTTTACTACTCAAAAAACTATTTCCGAAATGATTTTAATAGATCAGGAAGGAAATGAGGAAATAAGAGAGATGATAATGTTTTCTCAAGAAGGAGAAAATGGAAAGAGTAGCACCCTTGTTAGATTTCTCTCTCCTAAATCGGTAAAAGGAGTAACTCTTCTAAATATTGATGATGGAGAAAAAATATATTTATATATGCCTGCCTATGATAAACCAAGGAGAATCGCCAGTTCTTCGAAGGGTGATGAATTTATGGGAACAGGCCTTTCTTATGAAGATATGAGCATGGATTATAAAGATAAGGATTATGAAAAAAAATTGCTGGAAGAGACAGAGAGCGTATATATCATAGAAGTTATACCAAGCGGAGAAGATATATCTTATAAGAAGATTATACTCATTGTGGATAAGGAGAAATTTTACACCAAAAAAGTAGAATTTTATAATATGAGCGGAAATCTTACTAAAACTTTAGAAATTGATAAGATAAGAATTGATGATAAAGGGAAAATTACCCCGATGGAGATAGCATTTACTGATATAGAGGAGAAGCACAAAACTAAGATTGTGATAAAAGAAATAGAATATGACGTAGAATTATCGTCCAGTTTCTTTAGTATCAGGACATTGTCAAAGCCGACACTTTAAAATAGTCGTTAGTCGTTAGTGAATAGTATTTAGTAGGGGCGTATTGCTATACGCCCTGATAGCGTGGAGCATTTAGCGTATAGCGTATAGTTATGAAAGAGGGAATCAGAATTCAGGAGATAAGTTGTAGGGGCAAGACCTTGTGTCTGCCCATAATGAGTAATGTGTTGTAGGGGTTCGATTCATCGAACCCGCTAGAAGAATTTTAAAAGCAACACGGGTCGGATAAATCCGTCCCCTACACAAAAACAATACATTATACGAAATTGTTTTGAATTTTGACGCAATACGATATACGCGATACGCAATACGAAAAAAGGAGGGAAAAATATGATTATAAAAAGAAATATTTTTCTGGCAATTTTTATTCTTTTGTTATTTTTTACTTCTGTTGTCTTTGCCGGTGACTTTTCTGGTAGTTTGACTTATTCAGGAGGATACAGTTTTGATGAGAATAATCTAAACAATACTCTGAATTTAGGTCTTAACTATATACATAATCTTACTGGTGAAGTTTTTATAGAAGGGGATTTGGTCATTAGATATACCGACAAACCTTTTGCTGACCCTTTTATGATAATTCCAAAAGAGATTTATATTGGTGCTTATGATCTTGTTCCCCAGCTTGATATAAGAACAGGCATGTTAATTGTAAATTGGGGTTCGTCAGATATATTCAGTCCTCTGGATAATTTTAATCCTACTCCCCCTGGAATTTCTTTAACTGATATCTC
>JAHJOY010000111.1 GCA_018819665.1 bacterium | reverse complement strand
CTACCGAAGGGTGATTGTTAGGATTTAAATCCTGAAATTTATGGATATGACCCAAAGCTACATAATCAAATTCTTTTTGAGCCAATACTTGAGTGGAAAACACCGGGTCTCTCCCTATTATTGCCGATCTCTCTGAACCGGAATAAGTCGCTTCTGCAGCAGCCAGGTGGGCAGCAAAAATCGCTGGAATACCCGGCTTCATCATTCGGGCAAATTCCTTAATTTTTTTACTCGCTCTTTTTTGAATCTCTTTAGTAATTTCCTCATCAGTAAAATCTTTATATTCTTCTTTGCTAAGAAAAAGGTTCTTGGTAGGCCAGGGCAGACCGAAGACTTGAACTGGCCCTGCCTTAGTCTCAATGTTTAACATCTCAGGCTCAGTTACTACTCTTACTCCGGAGACATTTAAAGTATCAAAAATATCCAGGGAGGTAGCCCGACCGAAAGATACAGGATTATCATGATTCCCATTTATCATTATTACCGGGATTTCTGCTTCGCTTAATCTATAGATCTGCCGGGCGAATTCACGCTGATGGGTAGGATTCGGATTGCTATTTTTATAAGCATCACCGGTAAATATTACCAAATCCACCTTTTCTTCCAGAGCAATATCAATAGCAAAACTAAAACATTTTATAAAATCCTTTAATCGAGTATGCAGGCCGGTGGAAGGGTCTATCCGTCCATAATTTTCCATTCCTAAATGAATATCAGCTATGTGAAGAAATTTCATCTGATTTTTTACCTTTCCTATTCTTCTTAAGGTTAAAATTGCAATTTTATCTTATCCTTTTTGGGTTCGAGAATAATTTACTTAATTATAGCATAAAATTTGTAGGGCACTCGCGGATAGTAATAGTAAGAGCAACAAAAATTATAAAAAATTGTTTTTTTTACTTTTTGAGTAGTGGTTAAAGCGATACTTAAAAATATCTGATTTGATAGGACCAAAGAAGGCTATATAAATGTGAGCTAATAAATATTTCAGAAAGGTATTTATTAATCCATCTTTTTCAAATCTTCTTGCTGAAGAGTAAAATTTAATTTTGCTTATATGACCAAATTTTGCTATCTTACACATTTTTTTAATATAGGCAAAATCTTCGGAAAGTTTAATTTCTTCATCAAATCCCCCTATCCTATTATGAAACTCTTTCTTTACTAAAATACATTGGCTGATATGGGGAAGTATGCGCTGGGTACATCTATAATAAATATTGCAGAGGAAGGCGGCAATTTTATAAATCTTTTTATCGGTTAAGAAATCTAAATCAGTAGAAGCAATATCGAGATTTTTCTTTTTAAATTCTTGTAAAAATACATCTAAAAAACCTTCGGGCAAAACCAGATCAGAATCTAAAAATAAGAATAGGTCTCCCCGAGCAGCTTTAGCTCCTTCATTTCTCCCTTTAGCCGGCAAACCTCCGGGAACAACTTTGCAGCCATATTTTTTAGCAATCTCTATCGTTCTGTCTTTGGAACCAGCATCAGCAAGAATTATCTCATAATCTTTCAGATTCTGTTTTTCTAAAGAACCTAAAAGCCGGGGCAAATAATTTTCTTCATTTAAAGCCGGAATAATTATAGAAATCATAATAATATTTTAATTGATTTAATCATCTTGGTCAATTATTTTTTGTGCTGTTGTTATGCCTGGTTAGTATTTTTTATTACGCTTTGGCCAGCCAGATATCCGGTGCTCCAACATTCCTGTAGATTATATCCCCCCGAAGGTCCGTCAAGATCTAAAATTTCCCCGGCAAAGTAAAGATTTTCAATCTTCTTGGAACCCATAGTATTCGGATTCACTTCTTTAAGGGCAACTCCTCCGTTGGTCACTACCGACCATTTAAATCCCAATAAACCGGTGGGTGTTAATTCTAATTCTTTTAGCAGGTGAACTAATTTATTTCTTTCTTCCCGGCTGATGTAATCCACTTTTTTCTCAGGCTCTACACCGGAAAGTTTAATAATTACCGGTATCATCGACAAAGGCAATAATCCTTTTAGTGAATTCTTAAACATTCTCCCCTTGAACTCTTGAAAATCTCGCTGGATGCGTTTATCCAATTTCTTAAAATCCAGAGCCGGTTTTAAATCTAAAATTAATTTTACCGGACCATTCTTCAACAATGCTCCGATTTTTTTACTCATATCCATAACGATAGGCCCACTCACCCCAAAGTGGGTAAAAAGCATCTCGCCAAAACGTTCATCCTGTTTCTTGCCATTCTGAAATAATTTGAGTGAGACATTCTTAAGAGATAAACCCTGTAGTTCTTTCACCCAATCTTCAGAGGTCTTTACCGGGTTTAAGGCCGGGACAGGTGTAATTATAGTGTGCCCTAATTGTTCAGCCCATTGGTAGCCGTCACCGGTAGAACCGGTCTGAGGATATGCTTTTCCTCCTGCACAGATAATATATTTGTCGGCACATATCTGACGGTCTCGAAGTAGAACCTGAGATATTTTTCCGTTCTCCTGCTTAAATCCGGTTACCTCGGAATTAAGCAAAATATTGACTTTTCCCTCCGCTAAATATTTCATAAGTACATTTACTATATCCTGGGCATTGCCCTTCTCCGGGAAGACTCTATCCCCCTGTTCTACTTTAGCTTTTACTCCTCGGGATTCAAAAAAATCAATCACTTCGCCTACCCCAAATAGGGCCAAGGCACCATAGAGAAAGCGACCATTTCTGCCAAACTTTTCGGCGAATTTTCTTATATCAAACTCATTATGGGTAAAATTACAACGTCCTTTGCCGGTAATCAGCAATTTTTTACCAAGAATCTCGTTCTTTTCGATTAAAACAACCTTTGCTCCCAATTCTGCTGCCCGACCAGCCGCCATCATCCCGGCTGGTCCCCCGCCTATTACCGCAATATCAAAATGTGACAGGGGACGGTCCTTTGTCACCTTTTTGCTTAGCTTAGGCATTCGATTGTTTGAATCTAAGTATAATTTTGCACTCATATTAAAATAAACAAAAGTCTCCTTCCCTTTATACGCGTGTCAGTGTTAAGGGGACGGTTCTTTTGACACGATTTTAAATGAAAATAAATATTTGTTTTTCATTATACATTACTATATTATTTAAAAACAATAATTTCAATTCCACGGTAAATATTTAAAATTTCGTGTATAATAGATTCATTAATTTACCAATTGACCGATTTACCAATTTGCCAATTAAGGATACAAGATTTACTGATTTACCAATCAAGTTGTTAGTGAATAGTAATTCGTATCGCGTAT
>JAHJOY010000110.1 GCA_018819665.1 bacterium | reverse complement strand
ATATCATAGCGTATCCCTGAAGCGACAAAGACCTTTTTTACCCCCTCAATCCGCCTTATCTTCTTTAAAATTTCCATCTGTCTTTTATGATTTATCTTTAGGCTCGGGCAAAACTGCGGATACAGGCATCTCTTATTAGTACAGCTTCCCGACTTTAATTTTCTCTGGCATTCTATTCCGTACATATTGGCCGTGGGCCCGCCCACATCTAAAATATATCCCTTGAAATCTCTCAATTTAGTCAATAATTTTGCTTCTCTTAAAATCGATTTTTCGCTTCTTCCCTGGATAACCCTCCCCTGATGGACGGTTATGGAACAAAAATTGCACTCCCCATAACAGCCGCGGTGAGTAGCAATAGAGAATTTTATGGTCTTTAAGGCTTCTACTTCTCCTTCTTTTTTATAATAGGGGTGAGCTTCTCTTTCATAGGGCAAATCATGAACCTTGTCCAGTTCCTTTTGAGTAAGAGGATAAGCCGGGGGATTTTGAATTAAATATCTGCTATCCTGCTGCTGACATAATCCTTTGGCAGTTAGAGGGTCATTATTTAAATAAAAAGTATGAAACATAGAGATAAATTTTTTCTTATCTCCTCTAACCTCCTGGTAAGAAGGGAGTATTGTATATTCTTCTCTGGAGTGTAGAGAGA
The DNA here is from genome assembly GCA_018819665.1 of bacterium. Lineage (GTDB taxonomy): Bacteria > Atribacterota > Phoenicimicrobiia > Phoenicimicrobiales > Phoenicimicrobiaceae > Sediminicultor. The sequence continues at coordinate 9,942 of JAHJOY010000110.1, read as the reverse complement.
TGTAACATATTCCTCTGATATCTTTCCAATCCTTGCCGTTTTTTAAATTGCAGGCTAACTTCAAAACAGACTTTTCTCCCATACCATAGACCAAAATATCGGCCTTGGCATCAAAAAGTATCGCTCTTCTTATTCTATCATCCCAATAATCATAATGGGCTATTCGGCGCAGGCTCGCTTCTATTCCTCCCAGGACGATCGGTTTGGTACTTTTAAAATATTTTCTTATCAGATTAGAATAGACTATAGTTGCCCGGTCAGGCCTCCTGGTATTTTTGCCTCCGGGAGTGAAATCATCCTTCCTCCTTCTCTTCTTCAGGGCAGTATAATTAGCTACCATCGAATCTACCGAACCGGCGGTAACCCCCCAAAAAAGAGCAGGCTTCCCCAGTCTGGTGATATCTTTCTCACCTTCTATATCTGGCTGGGCAATAATACCCACCTTATATCCTGCTGCCTGAAGCACCTTCCCTATAACCGCTGCTCCAATGTAAGGACTGTCTATATAAGTATCCCCGGTTACAATAATTACATCCAGTCTATCCCAGGATAATTTTTTCATCTCTTCTCTAGTGGTTGGTAAAAACATCTACTATCTCCTTTGCTTACTCATCGAATTTCCCTAACCTCTATATTCTGCATCCGCTTCTTATCCCAACCTCAATAAATAACCATTATTTTTTAGCCATTCTTTATGTTCTTTATATTCAGGGTCTAAGATTCCCACTTTATTCCAAAATGCTTTTGAATGATTTTTCACTTTTATTTTTAAGTTTGTTTTATATTTATTTTATCTTCCCTATTTTAATATAATAATCTATTAGTCTATTAATTAACTTCTTACCCTTTGGAGTAACCCGAAATTTTTTAATCCAGCCAATTCCTATCCCCGGGATTATTTTTTCCTTCTGGGTATCGATTGCTCCCAACCATTTTAAATATGACAATATAACTCTATCTATCATTGTGGTTAAGTGACCCATCGCTTCCTCAGGAGATTCCATATTTTTTATCGTTGAACCATAAAGCTGGTTTACAAGTTCTTCTGTTTCAATATTTTTATTTACTTCATATTTATGAAAACAATAAAGTATATCAATAAATATTTCTTGATATTCTTTTGCATATGTTGCTATAAAATCTCTTATCTGAAGTTTTGTCCAATTCACTTTTTCTACCCAGGTAAAGAGCGATTCAAATAGTTTTTCTCCATAAGATTTCTCGCTAAATTCTTTAAAATGACGGGCATTTACCTGCACCCAGCCTTTTTTATCTATATAGATAAATTTTGCCGCTCGGGATAGCGAATCTATAAAGCAAATATATCTTTTAAAAGGCTCTTCTCCTTTTTTTTCTTCTTTGCCTAAAAAATTAAAAATATCTTTATTTATAAAGTTTTCCTCTATTAATTTCAGATGTTTAAAAGGAATCCATCTGTTCTTTAAAGTAACTTTTACGCGATTTTTTGTAAAATAATTAACAAAAGTTTCTAAATCTTTTACTAAAGGAGTATCCTTCATGTTTAAACTGGTTAAATCAATGTATTCTTCCTTCATTCCACAAGATACGGGGGTTATGGTTATGGAAATAGAGTAATCTTTTCTGGGATTACCTAATCTTTTTCTTTCTTCCAAAATCACTTCCCAGGGAGTTTTGTATTCGAGTTCTTCCTGAGGCTGGTGAAGCCATCTTTCTTGGCATTCTTTAACTGCTTTATTTAATTCATCCTGATTGGAAAAATCACCCGGATCAACCTCAGACTGGACATAGAACATCAAATCCTGGGTAAGTTCTTTTTCCTTTGGGCCTATGTTTTGTTCATTAATTTCCTCGGGAGATTTTCCGCCAAACTCATCCCGAGAAGAAAAATTCCAGAAATCCATAAAAAGCTGTTGAAATTCTATCAATTCATCATTAGAGGAAAAATTAAATTTTCCCGACAACTCTCTCATTAGAGGAAAAGGGTCGGTAATTCTGTTTATCTTTTTTCTAAGATTCTTGATAGAAGGTGCTTTTTTGCCCAAATACTTTTTTAAAAAATGTTTTAGTTTTTTCTCCGCAGATTCCAGATTGTTTTTCTCTTTAGGGGTACTCCTGTATTTCTGAAAAAGTTCTTTCTCTATCATCAAAGGGGTAACTATACGGGCAATATCAGGAGGGCTATTTTTCCACAATCTTTTTAATATATAGGATGATTCTTTAGGATAGGTTAGGTTTACATTGGACAGGGCGTAATCTGTCTCGTAAGGCAAAATACGGCCTACAATATAATCTCCTTCTTTAAGTTTATGGGTAGCTCGATTTTCTCTTACTTTATATTCTTTCCCAGAAGTTAGGTCTTTGGCCATAAAGTTAAAACCAACTACAACTTTGGTAATGGTAAAGGCACTGAAGATATTGCCTTTAAATCCTAAAAAAATCTGTTGGTCGTGTCGGTTGTATTTAGATAGATTTTTAGATAAAAATACTTCTAAGGGGGTCATTTCGTAATATTGAGAAATATAGGAGAACATAAAATGATCTGCAAATCTTAGTTCTGCCCAATTTTTATCGTCAAAAGTTTTATAATATTTCTCGGGAGTAAGAGTAAAAAACCTTTCTCTTTCTTTAATTAATTCTTTATGTAAGCGAGGATCACTTTCGCAAAATTCTATAATGTCGAGGGTGAATTCATTTACTCTGGTAGCAGGTTTCATAATAATTTACCTACCTTTTTTAATTTTCGCTCTTTATCTATGACGTATGGTGTTTACAATTAAAAAGTAATTTATAGTTTAAGGATAATCTAAGATATTAGGATAGTCAAGCGGATTTCTTTAGGTACAAATGAACTTCCTTTCACCACAGCACGCTGTGGTGCTACAAGAGATATGCGTGTTTTGGCTAACCGTGCTGTTTATTCCAAATTATATTAATGAAGGAGCACCTGAAAGCCTTGTAAATAAAGTGGTTTGGAGTGTAATAATTTGCACTATATAAAAATAAAAGATAACAGAAAAAAAGATGTCTTCTCAAGCAGGACTTAATCAATAATTATTATTATAATGAAGCTTTTTCATATTCTTCTGATAGGTTTGCTATAAGTTCCTTTATATTTCCTTATTCCCTTATTCTTCCCATTTTTTCAATAATATGCTGGCATTTTGCCCGCCAAATCCAAATGAATTGGAAATAGTATATTGTAAATTCTGATTCCTTCCTTGAAGTGGGACATAATCCAGATCACATTCCGGATCTTGCTCTTGCAGCCCTATGGTAGGAGGAATAAAACTTTCCTGCATGGCTTTAATACAAACAATGGCTTCTGCTGCTCCCGAAGCGCCAAGCATATGCCCGGTCATTGACTTGGTAGAACTTACCGGAATATCATATGCTTTTTCGCCAAATACCGTTTTTATTGCTTCAGTTTCGCTTTTATCATTATAAGGAGTGCTGGTCCCATGGGCATTGATATAAGATATTTGTTCTTCATTGATACCTGAATCATCAATAGCCATTTTTATTGCTCTTGCTCCACCTTCCCCTCCCGGTGCAGGAGCAGTTACATGATAGGCGTCGCAGGTAGCTCCATATCCTACTACTTCGGCATAGATCTTTGCCCCTCTTTTTTGAGCATGTTCTAATGTTTCTAAAATCATTATACCGGCACCCTCGCCCATTACAAATCCTGTTCTTCGGGCATCAAAGGGAATGGAAGCTTGTTCCGCTTTGTTGTGAGTACACAAAGCTCCCATCGAGGTAAATCCGGCTAATGCCAGTGGAGTCATTGCTGCCTCAGAACCGCCGGCAATAATTAAATCCGCCTGATTCTGCTGTAAAATACGATAAGCATTCCCAATGGCCGATGTACCGGAGGCACAGGCAGTTATTATAGTATCACATATCCCTTTTATTCCAAATTTAATAGCAATATTTGCTGCAGCAATATTGCAAAGAGCCATAGGGATAAAAAAAGGAGATACGCGTCCCGGCCCTTTTTCAATAATTTTTCGATTTTCTTTTTCAATAGTAATAAAGCCCCCTATGCCGGTGCCTAAAATAACTCCCCAATTTTCTCGGGAATCACCCTCATTACTTAATCCTGCATCATTCACTGCCTCATTTGCAGCTACTATGCCCATCTGGGTGAATTTATCCATCCTTTTTAATTCCTTAGAATCCAAAACATCAGCAGGATTAAAATTTTTAATTTCTGCAGCTATTTTCACCTTAAATTCGGAGGTATCAAATGATTTAATAAAATCAATACCGCATTTTCCTTTTTTTATATTTTTCCAAAAAGTTTTAACATTATTACCTATCGGAGTAATTGCCCCCATTCCGGTTATAACAACTCTATTTTTCAAATTCTTTACCCTCCTTGCATTGTTATTCTTCTATTAATATTAATGACTATGAACATCGCATTCATAAGCTACATTGTCCAGTTTGATAATGCAGCTCCCCAGGTTAATCCACCGCCAAAGGCAACCATTATCACCCGATCTCCCGGGCAAAACATTTTTTTCTTATGAGCTTCATCTAGGGCAAGCGGGATGCTGGCAGCAGAAGTATTTCCAAAACGGTCTAAATTAATAATGAATTTTTCTCTTTTAATCTTTAATTTTCGGGCTACATAATCAATAATGCGAATATTAGCTTGATGGGGAATAATATAATCAATATCGCTTATAGAAAGATTAGACTTATTTAGGACCTGGGAAATACTTTTTATCATTATTCTGGTAGCAAATTGAAATATTTCTTTTCCATTCATAGATATATTGCTGGGTCTTCCATTATTATTTGGAATATGCAAAAAAGGATTTTTTAAGGGAACTGCCGGAAGAGTGAGAGACTCCTGTAAATCTCCCTGAGAACCAGTATAAGTACAAATAATACCCTCTTGGTTGGAACTCTTTAAAATAACTGCCCCGGCGCCATCTCCAAAAAGTACGCAAGTATTCCGATCAGACCAATCAGTGACCTTTGATAAAACTTCTACCCCTATTACCAGAATTGTCTTGCTCTGTTTTGATTTAATAAATTGATCAGCTATCTGTAACCCATAAACAAAACCGGTACAGCCTGCTGCTATATCAAAACTGGGAATATCCTTTAATCCTAATTCTGCTTGAACAAGATTAGCAGTTGAAGGCATAAAGAAATCGGGGGTTATTGTAGCTATTATAATCATGTCGATCTCTTCTTTTGCTATACCAGCATTTTCAATTGCTTCTTTTGCCGCTTTTGCGGCCATCTGATACGTCTTTTCTCCGGAGGAGATTCTTCGTTCTTTTATACCTGTTCGAGAGGTAATCCACTCATCACTAGTCTCTACCATTTTTGAAAGCTCATCATTTTTTACAATTCTCTGGGGGACATAAGCACCTGTGCTAATTATTTTTGAATAAACCATGTTACCTTCCTTAAATAATTCTTTATCTACAAAAATAAAGTTTCTAATACTTCATAAATAGCCAATTTATTTATTAACTGCTATTATAACCTATTATTAAAAGCAAGTATACATAATAATCCATTCCTTGTCAATGTTTTTAGAAAGATTTTTGAGTTCATAAAAGGCTAAAAAAGAGCATCTCAAGAAAGGCACTTTCCGTGCGTTTAAAGGAGCACCTGAAAGCCTTGTAAATAAAGTGGTTTGGAGTGTAATAATTTGCACTATATAAAAATAAAAGATAACAGAAAAAAAGATGTCTCCTCAAGCGGGAATTAATCAATAATCATTATTATAATGAAGCTTTTTCATATTCTTCTAATAGGTTTGCTATAAGTTCCTTAACTGAAATAATCTTATCCACGCGATAAGCATTGCTTCCTGCAAAAGCAAATCCATCTTCAAGTTTTCCTTGTTGGGCATTAGTTAGAGCAAGGGCGATACAGTAAGGTGCTTTCTTAAAATTACAAGTCTTTAAACACTTCCAGGGACATTTAAAAGGTTTTCTAATCCCGGATGAAACCTCTTTAAGAAATTTGTTTTCAATTGCCCTTCCTGGCAATCCAACCGGATTATCGATTATGGCCAAGTCCTCTTTTTGGCATTTTAAATAAGCTTCTTTAAATTTGATAGAAGCATCGCACTCATAAGTGGCCACAAACCTGGTAGCCATCTGTACCCCTTGAGCTCCTAACTGAATATATTTGTAAATATCTGCACCAGTATATATACCACCTGCGGCAATTATTGGAATTTTCTTATCAAATTCATTTTCGTAAGGTTTTATCACAGAAATCACTTCAGGCAATATTTTCTCTAAAGTAAAATCCGGGTTATTAATTTGCTCTTTTTTAAACCCAAGATGTCCTCCGGCTAATGGTCCCTCAACAACGACAGCATCAGGCACATGATTATAATTTTTTTGCCAGTATTGAAATATAATTTTTGCCGCCCGCGAAGATGATACTATAGGAACAATTTTAGTTTTAATTTTTTTTAATTTATCAGGCACCAGCGCTTCAAGACCTCTTAAGGGTAAACCTGCTCCAATAAATACTAAATCTGCCTTTTCTTCTACTACAATCTTGACCATATCATAAAAATCTGAAAGAGCAGCCATTATATTTACCCCAATAATACCCTTGGTCATCTTCTTTGCTTTTCTTATTACTTTACGTAAAGCCCTTTTGTTCGCTTCAGTAAAATTTTTACCAAAATCAGATTCAAGCATGCCTATCCCGGCAGTTCCGATAACTCCGATACCCCCTGCATTTGCCACAGCAGACGCTAAACCTGATAAAGAAATTCCCACAGCCATTCCCCCTTGAATAATGGGAATTTTCGCCTCTAAGTTACCTATTTTTAATTTGGGAATTTTTTTGAAATTCATCTATTTAGCTCCCTTACCAATAATGATCTAATAAAACCAATACCGCGTTCCTTACCTATAACGTTCTCCTTAATATCGATAAAATATTGCTAAATTAATTTTCTTTTTTCTACAATTATTTTTTTCGCATCTAAAAATATTTCTTCAATTATTTCTTTACAGGTTTGTTCTTTTTTTACCAGACCGGCTGACTGCCCGGCCATTATCGAACCATAATCCATGTCTCCTTCTCGAGCTGCTCGATAAAGCGAACCTTTCCCTAATTCTTCATATTCTTCTAAAGATGCATTTCTTTTTTCCAGCTGCTGGAAATCCCTTGCCAGCCTATTTTTTATTATCCTAACCGGGTGACCGGTTGGCCTTCCGGTAACTATTGTGCTGGTGTCCCTGGCAGTAAGAATCTTTTGTTTATAATTCTTATGAATATTGCATTCATAGGCCACCAGAAATCTCGTACCTATTTGAAATCCTGAAGCCCCTAACATCCAGGCAGCTGCCAGGCCGCGGCCATCGGCAATTCCGCCGGCAGCTAAAACGGGAATATTTATCGCATCTACTACTTGAGGGACAAGAGACATAGTAGTTAATTCTCCTACATGTCCTCCGGCTTCACCGCCCTCTGCAATCACTGCATCTGCCCCTGCTCTCTCCATTCGCACGGCCAGAGCAACCGAAGGAATTACCGGAAATACTAAAATATTATTTTCTTTCCACATTTCTACATATCTACCGGGATTACCCGCTCCGGTAATTACTACTTTTACTCCTTCTTCGACAGCTATGCGGGTAATTTCCTCAGCATTGGGATTTAAGAGCATAATATTAAGTCCGAAGGGTTTTTTGGTTAGTTTTTTTGTTTTTCGAATTTCTTCTCTAACCCATTCACCCGGAGCATAACCGGCTGCAATAACTCCAAGAGCACCGGCATTGGATACTGCTGAAGCAAGTTCAGCATCGGCTATCCAGGCCATCCCTCCCTGAATAAGAGGGTATTTTATTCCTAAAATTTCACATATAATAGACTTAAACATTAATGCATCTCCTTAAGCTGATTTTATTTACTAACTGCTGATATGACCTATTATTAAAAGCAAGTATATATAATAATTCATTTTTTGTCAATGCTTTTTTAGTTGTCAAGGGGACGGTTCTTCTGACAACTTTCTTACCGATTCCCGATTCACTCCAATTAAAATAGCTATCTTCCTTTTTGATAAATTTAATCTTTTTAACAGTTGTTGAACTAATTATCAATTGATATCCAACCTCCATTAATTGCCCCATTTGGACACCAATGAAAGCATGCAAAGCAAGTTTCACAATGGTGTTGCTATGAAGGTTTTCTGAATATTATTCTTGATAAGTTTTTTCTCGCTTTACTGTTCATTTTAATTCCTATTGTATTTTACAAAATGTCGCATAACATTCCGTGGATATGCGACGTTTGGCGAAGCCGAAGCGCATATCCGCTGTTGAAGTCCCTGCACAATATTTCATACTAAATTTTCTCGAATTTCAAAGTATAATAAAAAAAATTACCAATTTTTTCCTTTAATTTAAATGGAAAACTTTGCACTTTCTTTATTAAGGTTTTTGATAAAGGGTAATCTGGATCCATAAATAGCTCACTAAAAACTAATAGTCCATTTGGCTTTAAGACTCTATGAAACTCTGTAAGTGCTTTTTCTTGTTCAGGAATCTCATTAAATACAGCTATCATGTATATAAGATCAAATGAGCAATCTTGATAAGGAAGCTTATACACATTTGCAACTTCTGCATTAATATTGGCAATATTCTCTGTCTCCATCCTTTTTATAACTCGCTCAATCATTTTATTCTCTATGTCTATTGTAGTTATTCTTCCGTTAGGTCCTACGATTTTAGCTGCTTCAACTGTATATCGACCATTCCCTGGTCCAACTTCTAAGACGTTCATCCCAGATTTTATTCCATGACGCAATCCCGTTTCTTTTGGTGGTTGAATTTTACGACGTAAAGGATTATCTATAATATTTGCTAAAAATTGTGGCATTGGGAATTTATAAAAGAACCTGATTAATCTTATTATTGTGTGTAATATAATGATTGTTAATGGCAATGAAAGTATAATCAGTAATATTATTTTTATCATTTTTTATTACCTTTTGTGCGGGGATTTTATATAACGGCTTCGGTGTATGCGAAGCGTAGCCGAGCATTTGGGTGAGCGATAGCGAACCGCATACACCGTGTTAAGTGACCGAGCTGAAGGCGAGGCAAGGCAAACGAAGTTTGCCGCAGAGTTCCGCCCTCTATCAATTTGAAAGTTATCAATAAACATAAGGAATCAGCCTCTTAGTATTCTTCATATATTCCCGATATTCATTTCCAAATTTTTCGATAAGCATACTCTCTTCTATTTTCACTCTATATAAAAAACAAGGAACGAGTAATAGCATTAGGAAAAGGCCGTAAAAGCTCGAAAAAATCAGGGGGATCCCTGGACTGAGTAATAGAGATCCGAGATACGCCGGGTGTCGAATATGTTTGTAAAGCCCGTGTTTGATGAGTTCGTGTTTTTGCGATGTTTTCAGACCGGACGAAAAATACTTACCTAAGGTTCTCCTAGCCACTATACGTATGGAAACGCCTATCGAAAAAAGACCCAATCCAACGACATTCACTAAACTTAGATGGTAAGCCATTTCTCGAATCTTCACAAAATCCCACAATGTAACGAGTAACGCAGAAAAAAAGATCAATGATGCTGGGATGATGAAATACAAATCGGTTCCTTTTGTTTTAAACATCATGTTTGTGATTATCACTCTCAATTTTAATAAACATTTCTTTTCCAGTATGAGGGGGCGGAATTTCACTTAACGGTTCTGGTATATCTGAATTTTTGCGAAACGTTAGTGGAGCGAAATTTGGGCGGAGCGAGGCGGAGCCAGATATACCATGTTATACGCAGCAGTCGGTCTGGTCCTAAATCATTAGCAATCATTATCGGCTATTCCTCCATGTAACTCTCGAAACTCATCTTCGAGAATACTCATCATAACAAAATCATAATACTTGTGGTTATAAGAATATCCATCTCTCTGAATACCCTCTTTCTTAAAGCCGACCT
>JAHJOY010000109.1 GCA_018819665.1 bacterium | reverse complement strand
TTATCTTTAATAATAATAATTGTTGCAGTGAGTTTAGTTGATACCGTTGATATATATAAGAATAGAAATAAAATACTCCCCGGAGTGTCTGCTTTTGGTGTTGAATTAGAGGGGCTAAGGAAAGAAGAGGCCCGGGAGATTCTTCAGCCCATTGCTTCAAAAATGATTGATTCCCCCCGAATATTAGTATTTGAAGACAAGGAAATAAAAATTATTCCCCATACTGAGCTAGGCGCTTTTATCGATTTAAATCGGGTAGTCGAGGAAACTTACAGTATTGCCCGTACCGGAAATATTTTCAGACGGTTAAAAGACAGAATTGTAGTTTGGAGAAAAGGATACGAAGTATCTTTCCAGGCTGAATTCAATCCGCAGAAGTTTGAAGATTTTCAAAACAAGATAAGCTCTCTGATAAATCGTATGCCTCGTGATGCTTATGTAGAAGACAATAGAATTATTGAAAGCAAGATAGGGGTAAAGCTTAATTTAGAAAGATTTAAGGAAGAAATTAATAAGACATTAATAAATTTAGATGAAGAAAAGTATATTTTAAATATACCGGTGACTACTGTTGACCCTAAAATTACTACTCAAAATATTCTAACAGAATTATCTATTAATGGGGAATTGGGGACATATCCCACCTCATTAGAAAATAAAGAAGAGAACACTATATATAATATAAAATTAGCCTCTGAAGTGATAAACGGCATATTAGTAAAACCACAAGAAATATTTTCTTTTAATAAATATGTAGGCCCTGCTGAAAAAGCAGACGGGTATAAGGAAAGCACTATAATTGCTAATGGTGTATTTGTAAATGGTTATGGAGGCGGCATCTGTCAGGTATCAAGCACTTTGTATAATGCAGCTCTTTTGGCTAATCTACCAATTGTAGAGAGGTATAATCATTCAGTATACGGAGAGGCAACCAAATACGTTCCTCTGGGACAGGATGCGGCTATATTTTACGGATTTAAAGATCTAAGATTTAAAAACAATTCGGATCATGCGATAGTAATTTTTTCGAAAGTTTTTAGAGATACATTACAGGTTAGTATCTTTGGCAGGAACGAAGATAAAGCAGAAGTGGAAATTATTAGCAAAGATAAAAAGGTAATTGATTATCAGATAATTAGAGAGAAAGATCCCAAGTTAAAAGCTAATCAGGAGATAATTGTGCAGGAAGGAGTGCCTGGTTACCAGATTAAAACTTACCGAATTGTTAGAAAAGACGGAGAGGAAAGGATAGAGTTTTTAGCGGAAGATACTTACAAGAGTGTGCCGATGATTATTAAGGAAAATTAGTATATAGTATCGAGTATATAGTATATCGTGAAGATGGTTAGCCAGTTAGCCAGTTTAACGGTTACCCGGTTGAAGAATTAAAATCAGGTTGGATAACTGCATCAACTAACTCTCATCTTGCAACTTGAAACCTGTATTTGAAATTATCGACTCGTATTAACTGGCCAACTGCTAAACAGGGCAACTGGATAACCGGATAACTGGTTAACTAATGCGCTCTACACTTGAAAGGTGAACTATCCCGAATGATATCTATAAGAAAATATTTTAGAATTATATTCATAGCATTAATATTATTACTTTTTTGTTTCCCTCAAACGGCTTTACTGCAAACAACTTTTGTCGAATATATCTGTGCCGGAACAGATTATGAAACTCCCGTCTATATAATTAAGACTGATTATAAAGAACCGACGATAATGATCGTAGCCGGAACACACGGAAATGAAAAAGCCGGCATCAAAGCTGCCGAATATTTAAAAGACAATCTACACATTGAAAGAGGAACTTTGATAATTATACCGAAAGCAAATATTTTTGCCTGCGAAGAAAACGCAAGATATTTCCCCCCGGAAATTAATTTAAACAGAGTTTATCCCGGGAATCCCCAGGGGAATTCTGTAGAAAAATTAGCTTATGAAATATTTAGCCTGATGAAAAGATATGATATCGGTTTATTGGTTGATTTACACGAGTCGATAGAATTTTACAGGAAGAACCCTAAAAATTATGGCCAGACTGTAGTTATAGATTCTAATGATGATTACTTATTTGAGCTGAGCTCCTTTCTGGTTGAGAAGATGAACCAGGGGATTATCGAAGATGGCAATAGATATCAGGTTTTAGTGGACCCGGTCAAAGGCAGTACTGCTTATTGTGCCCATCATCAGCTTGGCATTCTCGCTTTAACTTTTGAAACCTGCAGAAAATTACCCTTATCCTTCCGAATAGAAGAGCAAATTAAGTTTGTAAAGATAATATTATCTAAATGGAATATGCTTGCAGTCCAGAGGTAATCCCGCACTCAATGAGGAATCTACATTTCATGGAAATGACAGATATAGGGGTATAACTTTGTGTTTGCCCGTAATGAGCAATGCGTTGTAGGGGCACGATGCATCGTGCCCCTACAAATTGGGAAAGACAGGTTCTCAATACCCGTTTTCACCGAGTATGCCTTCATGAAAATGGGGCTAAATTTTAGCCCCATTTAGTTATTTTTATTTTTTCTGTTTTTAATTATGAGAATTAATCTTTAATTATCCTTGGAAGTGTCCTTAACCTCTTCGTTTTCTGTTACCTCTTCTGAAACTGTCTCTTCCGAAGTTACTTGCTCCGTAGAGTCTGATGGTTGGCTCTCTTCTGCAGAAGATTTTAACGATTCAATTTCGGCGTCAAAATCATAATTGTAAATAATAACAGCTTTTTCTTTTAATTTTGAGATAAGTGCTGATATTGCTTCGTTTTCTCTTTGATATATCAGAGTATTGCTAATTCGTTCTTTAGCTTCTTCAAAAGTAGGAGAATGTTCTTCTTTCTTCTCTTCGCATTTAATAATATGGTATCCAAACTGTGTTTGCACTACATCACTAATCTCACCCGGTTCTAACGAGAAAGCAGCATCTTCAAATTCTTTTACCATCTGACCTCTGGTGAAAAATCCCAGGTCTCCGCCGCTTGGGGCAGAGGGTCCTATAGATTTTTCTTTAGCTAATTCTGCAAAATCGGTAAGACCTTCTTTGAGCTGTAGAAGAAGATTATTTGCATCTTCTTCAGTTTCAACCAATATATGGCGGGCGTGAACTTGCTCGGGTTCAAGGAAACTTTCCTTATTTTCGTTGTAATATTCTAATAATTCCTCATCGCTGATGCTTACCTGATTCCTGGTTTCTTCTAAAACAGAATTTATCATTAATTGTCTTTTTATATCCTCTTTAAGTTGAGTAAGGGTAATATTATTTGCTTTTAGGGCTTCATTGAATTCTTCAGGAGAAGAGAAATTATCTTTAATCTTGTCAATTTCTAAATTAATCTCATCATTGGAAATCTTAACCTTCTCTTTTTGAGCTTGCTGGTATAAAAGTTCATAGTCAATTAGTTGGTTTAATATATTCTTTTTAAAAGAAACAATTGCAGATTGGTCTAAGCTGGAAAGAACAGCATCATCGTATCGGGAGATAGTGTTTAAAAAAGCGTTTTGCAGCTGGTTAGAGGTAATGCCCGATTTATTTACTTCGGCAATATAGTAGGTTTGCCTCTGGCTGCCAGAGGGTCTGTATTGACCTAAGCCGTAAAAAATAGATATACCAAAGGCAGCAATTACTACAATTAATATGATTTTCATATTTTTTCTTATTATTCGTAACATAGTCTATCTAAAATCTCCTTTTAATTTAATTGTATAGATTCGTTAGTTAGTTACTTGGTTAGCTGGTTAATTGGTTAATAAATTATCAGTATTAAACTAGTTAACTAATTTCCTACATTTATTATCCTTATGCTTTTATCTCATTCCCATGAAGCCTGTCCTCGACCTGATCGGGGAACGGGAATCTGTCTTTCTTTGTCCTCTATTACCTGTGGGAACGATGCATCATCGTAGTCCTATTTCTATCTTCTGTTTTCTTAACCAAATAACCAGGTAACCAACTAACTATATAACCAAATGTATACGCTCTACGCTAGCTTTGTTCACTAACGACTAGTTTGACTGATTGTATATAATATAATATTGTAGACAGATTTTGTCAAATTAATATTTCGTATCGCGTATCGCGTATCGCGTATTGCGTAAAGAGAAAGAAAAGGTACAAGAGAAAAAAGAAGAGAGAAAAAACAAAAGCAATAACTATTATTTTCTTTCTAAAAATACCCCACTAAAGTTTACAGTAACCTGTGTATTCGGGGTATAGTAGGGAATTTTTTAAAATAAAAGATAGATAAAAAATATTATTAAAAAAAGTCGTTAGCAAAAAGACTTGACATAAGGCTTAGTTGATATAATAATATAGGAGTTTTGTTTGACCCATTAACTAATTGACGATAGCGTAAATCTAATTGACGAATTGACGAATTTCTGTTAGTTAAATTTCACAAGTGGACTATTTAAGAATCAACACTGGACTAA
>JAHJOY010000108.1 GCA_018819665.1 bacterium | reverse complement strand
TGGCACAGAGCGAGGTTACATTGATTGCTAATACAATTACGAAACCTAATTAAAAAATGAGGTATTAAGAAGGAATAATGGGGTCAGGTCTCCACATTTGACATAAGTTAACTTTAATATTCCTGTAATTATGTCAAATGTGGAGACCTGACCCCAGAAGTTACTAGTAAATTGATAACAAGCGGTAGTTTCTTAGCCTGCATCAGGTCGAGATGCGGAAAGGTGCTTATGAAATATCAGAAACTTTTCAGTTTCCCTCATAAGTATGAGATTAAGGGGCTATTTTAAAAAGAAAGGTAAATTAATTACCTTTTAAAAATAAAACAAAAAATTAAGTCTCTTTGAAAGGAGAAATATAATGAAAAAATTATTAATTGTTTTAATGGTAATAGCAATGGCTGCCTTTACCACAGGTGCTAAGCAAATAGCTCAATCGCCGGTAGACCTTGGGTCGGCCGGAAATTTTGCGATTCTGGCAAAATCAGGGATCACCAATGTCCCTACATCTGCTATTACTGGAGATATTGGAGTGAGTCCAATCACCTATGCCGCTATCACAGGATTTGCATTAACACCTGTAGTACCTGATGGCTCGAATACATTTTCAACATCAGCCCAAGTTACTGGAAAAGTATATGCAGCCGACTATGCAGTTCCTACTCCAGCTAAAATGACCACGGCTGTACTCGACATGGAAGCCGCGTACACCGACGCCGCTGGACGGACACTACCCGACTTTACTGAACTGGGCACCGGAAATATTGGCGGGCTGACACTCGCTCCTGGACTCTACAAATGGAGTTCTTGTGTGACAATACCAACGGATGTCACCCTCTCGGGCGGCCCGGATGATGTCTGGATCTTCCAGATAGCGGGAACTCTCGATATC
Source organism: bacterium (assembly GCA_018819665.1). Classification (GTDB taxonomy): domain Bacteria; phylum Atribacterota; class Phoenicimicrobiia; order Phoenicimicrobiales; family Phoenicimicrobiaceae; genus Sediminicultor. The sequence goes on along the minus strand of JAHJOY010000108.1, from coordinate 6,686 downwards.
AGCTCCGCTACGAGCGTTATTCTGAGCGGCGGCGCACAGGCCAAGAACATCTTCTGGGCGGTCGCAGGCGTAGTGGCTCTTGGAACGACGTCTGAATTCAATGGAAATATATTGGCCAAAACAAATATTACGATGAACACCGGCGCAACGCTGAACGGCAGAGCGCTGGCACAGACCGCGGTTACATTAATCGCCAATGCCATTACTGTCCCATAAGACATGAAGTATTCGGTATGAATGCAGGCAAAAAGGGAAGACAGGCTATTTTTCATAATTCAGCCTGTCTCCTCTTTGCCTCTCTACAACTCCTCGTTCTTTTGGCACAGAGATATCCCACACGGCTTTTTTCAAAGAGCCGGAAAGGCAACAGCAAAACGCAACAATATAAAGGAGAACGTATAATGAAAGCATTCAGACTGTGTTATAACTAATTCTATTTAGCAATTATTTTTTGTAGATTAAAAAAATTTAAAATTTTTAAGGTTAGGTAAAAGATGTAATTGTGACACAGTCTGAATGACAAAAGGGTAGGGTTTGATTTATCAAACCCATTATAATAATTTGAAGGAGGAAGTAGAATGGTCTTAGAGGCAATTAAAAAAAGGCAGAGTGTTCGTAGTTATCGGGAAAAAGAAATTCCCGAAGAAGTATTACAACAGATTTTAGAGGCGGGCAGATTAGCACCTTCTGCTAGTAATCAGCAAGGTTGGAAATTTATAGTAGTAAAAGAGGAGAGTTTAAGAAAAAAATTGGTTCCTGCTTGCAAGAATCAGAAATTTGTAGGAGAAGCTCCGGTAGTTATCGCCGGGTGTGCTTATAATCTTGATCATATAATGAGTAATGGTGAACACAGTTCTCCTATCGATTTAGCAATTGCTCTGGATCATATGAGTTTAGAAGCAGCATCTTTAGGATTAGGAACTTGTTGGATCGGTGCCTTCTACCAGGATCAGGTTAAAGAAATCTTAGGTGTTCCCGAAGATGTCCTGGTTGTTGCCCTAATGTCGGTAGGATATCCTAAGGAATTAGGAAGTAAGACCGGGAGAAAGCCTTTATCGGAAATTGTTTGTTACGATAAATATATTCCATAAGAATTATACTATTTTTACCTGCTTCTTTATTAAATTCCCTTTTAACTGTATTTTTAATTTCTTCGATTACAATTTCATCAGTTCCACTAATAATCGTGGAAGTTAAATGCCCTCCATAGGCATTATATTTAGAATTAGATTCAATTTTTCAATTTAAAATAAAAAAATAAAAAAATTTGACATTATATTGTTTTGCGATATAATATTATTTAACTTGTATGACAATATTACCAATAGGACAAATAATATATAAAAAGGAGCCTTTCAGTGTTTAACAAAGTTCAAACTAAAAAAGTTTATATGGAAATAGTTGAACAAGTTCGAGTTTTAATAAAAGAGGGTAGGTTAAAACCAGGGGATAAACTTCCTCCAGAACAAGTTCTAGCAGAAGAGTTTGGAACTTCTCGTCCTTCGGTAAGAGAAGCTCTGAGTGCTCTAGAAATTTTAGGAATAATAGAGGGTAGGGGAGGTAAGGGTAATTTCATCAAGTATAATTTTAACTTCCTTTTGTATGAGCAAAAATTTAGAGAGCTTGGAGAAGAGGCGATCCCTTTTGAGCTCTTGGAGGCAATAAAGGCATTGGAACCCGAGATTGTCGGTCTTGCCGCCGAAAAGGCTACCGAGAAAGAGATAGCTACTATTCAGGGGTCCTTGAATAAAATGAAGGACGCTGCTGTAACGAACATCCCTGAGATAATGGAATTTGATAGAGAATTTCACATTAATATAGCTAGGGCAGCTCATAATAGCCTCCTTTTTTCCATGATGATTTACCTGATTGACCTATCACAGGAAAAGCTCTGGATAAACCTGAAGGAGAAAAGCTGGAGCATTCCTGGTCATATTCAGAAGTATTTTGAAGAGCATAATGAGATTCTTAAGGCCATTAAAAACAAAGATAGCAAAGGAGCCCGCGATAGAATGCACGAGCATTACACTATGAGTAATGAAGGCTAATATGCAAGAGTCGATGTATAAATTTATGAAAGTAGGACTAATCCACTTTATGGCTTATCCTGAAACGATGAAAGGTGACGGACCAATCCTGGAAACGTTACAAAAAATAGCTGAGGATGATTTCTTTACTGCGGTGGAGGTTTCCTGGATCAAGGATGATAAAGTAAGAGATAAAGCGAAAAAACTATTAGAGATGAGCCATTTAACTGTTGCTTATGGTGCTCAGCCACGATTATTGATTAATAACCTAAATCTTAACTCTTTTAATGAAGAAGAGAGAAAGATGGCAGTAAGGGAAATAAAAGCAGGAGTTGACGAGGCTTATGAGATAGGAGCAAAGGCTCTTGCCTTTCTAAGTGGTAAGGACCCAGGAGAAGAGGAACGAGAACAAGCTCTAAATTTGTTAGTTTCCTCCATTAAAGAAATATGCGATTATGCTAAATCCAAAGGAGACTTAGGGATAACTTTAGAGATATTTGATCGAGATATTGATAAAAAGTGCTTAATTGGACCAGCGAATGAAGCAAGAAAGTTGGCAGCTGAGGTAAGGAAAGAATATGATAACTTTGGCTTAATGGTTGATTTATCCCATCTTCCCCTTTTAAATGAGACTCCCACTCAGGCCATCATGCCGATTAAGGATTATCTTGTCCATGCGCATATGGGTAATTGTATCATGAGAGATAAAGAGCATCCCGGCTATGGAGATCAACACCCCAGGTTTGGCATTGAGGGAGGGGAAAATGATGTCCAGGAATTAACGGAATTTTTAAAAGTGCTATTGGATATCGGCTTCTTAAATTATCAGAATCCACCTATCGTAAGCTTTGAGGTAAAGCCACTGGCTGGTGAGACCTCAGAGGTGGTTATAGCTAATGCCAAGAGGGTGCTAAAAGAGGCGTGGGCAAGAGTTTAAGAAAAAATATACATATAGGAGTAGATTTAATATCTATTATAGATTCTAAAACCGGAAAAATAAAGAAAGATTATACCATTGAACAATTAATAGAAAAAGCCCAAGAGATGAGAGCCTACAATATGATAGCCATTACCGCTGCCGGTTCCGGTCATACCGGAGGCACTTTATCCATTATGGATATTACTGCCGCATTATACCTGAAGAAGATAAAACACGACCCGGCCAATCCAGCCTGGGAAGACCGGGATAGAGTCTTCTGGTCAGTTGGCCATAAGGCTCCCGCTTTATATCTAGCCCTTGCTGAGGCCGGTTACTTTCCCCTTGATGACACCGTAAAGCTAAGAAAATTATGGTCTGGATTTGAAGGCCACCCTAATCGATTAAAACTACCCGGCATTGAGCTTTCTGCTGGCTCCTTAGGCCAGGGTTTAGGAGTAGCCATAGGTTGTGCCTTAAATGCTAAATTAGAAGGTAAAGACTATCGAGTCTACTCTATCTTAGGAGATGGAGAACTTGATGAAGGTTCCCTCTGGGAGAGTATTATGTGTGCCTCTCATTATAAATTAGATAATCTTACCGCTATTGTGGATAGAAATGATTTACAGATTGATGGCCCTACTGAAGAGGTGATGAGATTAGAACCTCTTATTGATAAATGGCAGGCCTTTGGTTGGCATACCATAGAGATTGATGGCCATGATATGAAAGAAATCCTAAACGCTTTAGAGAAGGCCGAAAAAGTAAAAAGTCAACCCACCGTAATCATTGCCCATACCCTAAAAGGCAAGGGGGTCTCTTTTGCTGAAGGAGTAGTGGGTTATCATGGTATAGCCCCTAAAGACGGAAGATCCGGTAAAGAATCCTTAGATCAGGCTCTAAAAGATATCGGAGATCCCCAATTTAACCAAGGAAAAGTAGACCACCTCTTAAAGATAGCATCTGATTACCAAAAAGAAGTAGATCAAAAGGTAGAAGATTCCCTACCCAAATTTTCTCGTAATTACTGGTGGAATGTGACCTCTTTGATGCAGGTCCAGATGGACGCTACTCGCAATGGTTTTGGTCGGGCTCTAGAAGAATTAGGTAAAGATGAGAAAGTTATAGCCTTAGGGGCGGATATTACCTCTTCCATCCGGATGGATAAATTCTATGCTTCCCATCCGGAGAGAAAGAACAGATTTTTCGAAATAGGGATTGCCGAGGCTAATATGACTGTGGTAGCCTCCGGTTTAGCTAAAGAGGGGAAGATTCCCTTTATTGGTTCTTACGGGGTCTTTGTCACCGGTAGGAATTGGGATCAACTAAGGACTACCGTCTGTTATAATAATTATAATGTAAAAATAGCTGATGCCCATGCCGGTATCTCGGTAGGAGCAGATGGAGCTACCCATCAGGCCTTAGAGGATATTAGCAACCTCTATTATCTGCCCAATATGCACCTGGCTATCCCTTGTGATGCAATAGAGACCGAAAAAGCCACCCATGCCATAGCTTCTATCAACGGGCCAGCTGTGGTAAGATATGCACGAGAGGCCACCCCTATCATTACCCAAGAAGATACCCCGTTTGAATTTGGGAAAGCCAATATAATTCGGTTTAGAGAAGAAAAAGAAAATTTTGTAGATGCTTTTGAAATTAAACTTGCTTCTAACTATCAGTCAGAAAAAGAAGATGTCTGTATCATTGCCTGTGGGCCGATGGTTGCGGAAGCGATGAGAGCAGCCTATATTCTGAAAAAGGATTTTAATCTAGAAACCAGGATAATCAATGTACATACAGTCAAACCATTAGACGAAGAGAGTATTATCAAAGCCGCTGAAGAGATTGGAATTGTCATTACAGCAGAGGAACATCAAAAAGGTGGTTTTGGCAATATTATTGCCGGGGTGATTGCTAGTGGTAAAAAGTACAATACGCCATTATTGTTTGACATGATAGGTGTCGATGATGAATTTGGATTATCCGGTGCCCCCTGGGAACTTTTAAAGACATTTGGGCTAACCGCCGAACATGTGGCTAAAAAAGCAAAAGAATTACATGATAAGAAATAACTTAAAGAATAAGTGAATAGCATCATATTGATAGGTTGCTCTTTAGCGAATGGACTATTAAATAAGAGGTTGAGTTAAATAAACCAGTATAAAAAATTTATAAATATAAAGAGGATGTTTATAATGGCTACAGGAAAGATTATGATTACCGTTGAAGATCTTAAAATGTATGCTGAATTAAATAATAATGAGACTGCTAAAAAGATCTGGGAGGCACTTCCCATTGAAGGAAGTGTAAATACCTGGGGCGATGAAATTTATTTTTCCATACAGGTTAAGGTTGGGTTAGAGAATGCTAAAGCCGTAGTTTTAGAAGGTGATTTAGGTTATTGGCCACCGGGAAATGCTTTTTGTATTTTTTTTGGACCTACTCCCGCCAGTGAAGGTGAAGAGATCAGACCAGCCAGTCCGGTGAATGTCTTCGGGAAGATTATAGGGGATCCCCAAGTGTTTAAAAAAGTCCGCTCCGGAGCAAAAATTATCATTGAAAAAAGTGAATGAGCTGGTTACTGGCTAAATCTAATTTATAAGAGTTGATAAGGCGATGCCATTTTTTTACTTTTAATTAAAATATCTTGGTGAATTCCAAATTTAATCAATTGATTATAAAGAGCCTCAACGAAGAATTTTTCCGTATCAAAATGTTCAATATCTAAAACATTCAATCCTAATTCTTTAGCTCGAAGTGCAGCATGATACGTAATGTCTCCGGTTATGTATAAATCAACATTTTTGCGGCTAACTTGTTCCAAGAGAGAGCCTCCTGCTCCCGTGCAAAGGGCTACCCTTTTTATTTTACGGTTATTAGATTTAATAAGTCTTGTATAGCGGGCTTGGAGCCGATTTTTCACTTCCAGGGAGAATTTAGAAATTTCTACTTCTTTATCTATCTCTCCGAATATGCCTATCCCATACGAAGGTTTTGTTTTAAGTTCATAGACATCATAAGCCGGTTCTTCATAGGGGTGCACACTTTTCATCACTTGTACAACTGATTCTAAATCTCTTTCTGCTACCACGGTCTCTATTTTTATCTCCTGGACTGTTTCTTTTTCCCCTATTTTTCCGATAAACGGATTGGTTCCTTCCATGGGTTTAAAAGTCCCTTGACCGGCAATATTAAAAGATGTTTCGGTATAATTACCTATCTTGCCTGCCCCAGCTTCAAAGATTGCCTGCCTTACTTGGTCTGTATGTTGAATAGGGACATAGACGGTAAATTTAAAGACTTTTTCAGGGCTTCTCTCTAAAGGAGCAATTTTCTTAATTCCCAACAAATTCCCTACATAATCATTTAATCCATTTTCTGCCAGGTCAAAATTGGTATGCATAGCTAAAAGATTTATTTTATTAGTGATGATTTTAAAAAGCAAGGGATTATTCTGTTTGGTAATCTGTTTTAAGGGAGAAAAGAGCAGGGGATGGTGGGTGATAATTAAATTTACTTTATTTTCTAAAGCTTCATCCAAAACCCCCCGAGTGATATCTAAGGATAGTAATATTTTTGTTATAGGAGCATCAAGGTCAGCAAATTGAATTCCACTATTATCAAAACTTTCCTGTAAGAAAAAAGGGGCAATTTTATCTAAATTATTTAAAAGATTTTTTACCTTCATTTTTCTGCCCTCCTCCCCGGCCTATTAGGTTAATTGATTAAAATTATGTTAT
>JAHJOY010000107.1 GCA_018819665.1 bacterium | reverse complement strand
GTTAAAAGAGCAGCGCTTCAAATAAGAGACAGGATATTTGAGGTTGTCCATGAAGTTTATCACTACGATAAAGACACCCTTTATCTTGAAGATGAAAAGGTTAAGTGCAAATTGCATGCCAGTTTTGAGTTGCCTCTTAAAGATTTCGTAATAGAGGGGATTCAAACTAAAGATGGAACATATAGAGGTGGGGCAATAGTTGGAAGTGGCTCATTTATGCCAGAGTTTACATCAGCACAACAAGATCCTGAGACGAGCCAGGGTGGTCATCCAAATGTTCATTATACCGTGGGAGCAGCAGCAGTAAAAATTGAAATAGATAAGCAAACTGGTAAAGTAAGAATTCTTAAAGCTGTTGAGGCGCTTGATGCGGGAAAAGCAATCAACCCCATGAATGTTAAACATCAAATATATGGAGGTCTTTTACAAGGATTTGCTACTGCATTGTATGAAGATATGAGATTTGATGAAAACGGTAAAATACTTAATCCCAATTTTACAGATTATAAAATCCCGACGTCTTTGGATATTCCTGATGAAGTTGTACCTATAATCGTTGAGGTGCCTCAGCCAGACGGACCATATGGTGCAAGAGGCATTGGCGAACATCCAATGATCCCGGCAGCCCCTATTATTGCAAATGCAGTTGAGGATGCGCTTGGCGTGAGAATAAAGTCAATGCCAATAACCGCAGAAAAAATTGCCATGGCGATTCTTAATGATAAAAAAGAGGTTGATGATTTCTTAATGATTATGAAGAAGTAGTTGATGAAGCAAGATTAGGGGGAGGCAATACCCCCCTTCTTTAAATTAATTGAGATGGAGGGGAGAGAGGTTTTAAATAATTAAAAATAGGAGGTAAATAAATAATTATGGTAGACATTGAAAAAGCAAATGAAGAAGCTTTAAAAAGAGTTCTTAATGCAAGGCCAGTATGGATCGATGTTGAAAAAGCAATTGATGTAATCCCGGGAATGAAGAAAAACCTTATTCTTCATGCGGGACCAGCTGTAACCTGGGATAGAATGAGTGGCTCTCAAAGGGGTGCAGTTATGGGTGCTTTAATGTATGAGGGGCTTGCAAAGAGTCCAGAAGAAGCTGAAAAACTTGCAGCATCAGGAGAAATCGAGTTTGATCCATGTCACCATCACCATACTGTAGGACCAATGGCAGGAATTGTATCTGCATCAATGCCTGTTGTTGTTGTTGAAAATGAAACATTTGGTAACCGGGCTTTTAACACTCTCAATGAGGGAATTGGAAAAGTTCTGAGAATGGGCGCATATTCACCGGATGTAATTGAAAGGTTGAAATGGATGGAAAATGTTATGCTCCCAGTTCTAAGCAAGGCTATAAAAAAGGCTGGGAAAATGGAGCTTAAACCTATAATAGCAGAAGCGCTTACAATGGGAGATGAACTTCACAATAGAAGTAGAGCTGCATCATATCTTTTATTCGCAAAAATTACACCCTATCTTTTACAAACCATAGAAGATGTAAAAAACACTAATGATGTAATTAACTTTATGCAAGCAAACATTCATACTTTCCTTCCATTTGTCATGGCAAGCTGCAAGGCTTCGCTTGACCCTGCAAGAAATATTGAAGGCAGCACATTAGTAACCGTAATGTCAAGAAATGGAACAGACTGGGGCATTCAAGTTTCAGGTCTTGGCGATGAATGGTTCATTGCAGAATCTCCTATTCCAGATGTTCTCCTGTTCCCCGGCTTTAAAAAAGAAGATGTTGGTAGAGACATAGGAGACAGTTCAATTATGGAAACCGCAGGTCTTGGCGGTTTGGCAATTGCTGCGGCACCTGCAATAATTAAATTTGTAGGAGGAAACGTCAAACTTGCAGTTTCAAAGAACCTTGCAATGTATGAAATCACAATTGGTGAAAACAATGTTTATCAGATTCCATATTTTGATTTCAGGGGAACTCCAACAGGGATAGATATTAGAAAGGTTGTTGAAAAAAATTTAGCACCGTTTATTGATACCGGTGTTGCGCATAAGGACCCGGGAGTGGGGCAAGTCGGTGCTGGTCTTCTTGATGCACCAATGGAAGTATTTAAGAAGGCAGTTGTTGCTTTTGCAAAAAAATATAAATAGAAGTACTGGAAATGATTTACTTTCATAAGGTGCTATGAAATATTTGCTCCGAAAGCAAATTTAAATTTATCAAAATTATTTTTTAAAATTGAATATTTTTTTTACCGAGGTGGAAAAAATGAAAAGTTTTATAGTAGCAGGAGCTCAGATATCAGTTAAGCCCAATGATGTGGAATATAACGTTAAAAAATCGATTAAATGGATGGAAAAAGCAGTAAAAGATTGCAAACCTGATTTATTAGTTTTTCCTGAAACAATTACTACAGGTTTTTCAACGAATCTTTCTCCTGAAGAACTTTATGATATTGTTGATACTATTCCAGGTAAAATAACAGACAGAATTGCCGAAGTTGCAAAAAGGCTTAAAATATATGTTGTTTTTCCTACTTATGAAAGAGGGGAAAAACGGGGAGAAATCTATAACTCTGCTTCATTAATTGATAGTAATGGAAAAATAGTTGGTGTTTATCGAAAAACCCATCCGTTTTCTTTAGAAAATGTTCATAGAGGTGGTTGGGTAATACCTGGAACAAAAGCACCAGTTTTTGAAACTGAACTGGGGAAGATTGGTATAATTATTTGTTATGATGGGGATTTTCCGGAACTTTCTAGAGCGCTTGCCGTACAAGGAGCAGAAGTTATTATTAGACCTGCAGCTTTACTGAGAAGCTTTGATATCTGGTCTTTAACCAACAGAGCCAGAGCCTATGATAATCACGTATATGTAGTAGGAATTAATGCAGTAGGTTCTGATGCAGCAGGAAATTACTATATGGGTAACAGCATGATAGTAACTCCAATTGCAAATAAAATTGCCCAAGGCACAGGAGCGGAAGAAATTATATATGCTGAACTGGATCCTGTCAGTCCTTTAAAATATATAACTTTTGGCTCGAATTCTCCTCAAATTTTTGACCATTTAGAAGATAGAAATTTAGAAGCATATAAAGAAGCTATGAAACCTGCCAAAAGTGCTTTTGAACCGTTTAAGCGAATTCCTTTTATCGAAAACGATAATACTTAACCTTAAAGAGAGGAGGAGGGTAAATAAATGTAATATAGTTTTGCATATATTAAAAGAAAATGATAAAAGTATAATAAAAATAACAAAAATAATTAAGGAGGTAATTTAAATGAAATTATTTGATCTTTCTCAAAAATTAGGTGTAAACAATTTTTTCTGGCCTTATTATCCACCTTTTGAAGCAAAATATTTTAAAAGAAAACCAGAACATGGAGTTAATGCTCAATATATTGCAACCTCAAACCATATTGGCACTCATCTTGATGCACCGCGTCATTTTTTGACAAATGGTATGACAATAGACCAGATTCCATTGGAGTGGTTATATGGTGACGGAGTAATTGTAGATCTTACTGATGAAATGGATGAATTGGCAGTTTATACACCAGAGATGATTGAAAAAAGAGTAGAGGTAAAAGAGGGAGATATACTTGTATTACATACTGGCTGGTATGAATATGGTTATGGTGGTACAAAAGCAGATGAAGAAAAATATATACTTCTACATCCAGGAGCTCATCCAGATATGGTAGATTGGTTACTGGGGAAGAAAATAAAAATTTGGGGAGTAGACGCTGTTTCTACCGATCACCCAATGGACTTACCAATAGGCAGATTTCTTGGTAAAGGGACTTTTGGTCAATGCGATAGGGTGCGTGCTAAAGCTGAGAAGAAATTTGGCAAAGAAAAAGTTAAGGAATTATTTCCGGAGGAAGATTATCAACTTACCCACAACAAGTTATTCCCAAGTAACTGTATGCACATGGAAAATTTAGGAGGGAATATCAACGCACCCGAGATTCAGAATAAAAGACTTAAGATTGGTTGCTTCCCCTGGAAATTTGAAGGCGGAGAAGCTGCATTTTGTAGAGTTGTTGCTTTTCTTGAAGAATAAATTATAGATTTATTTTTATAAATGTAAAATGTAGTCTATCTTATTCTATGAATAAACAGGCGGCGGTATACTTCTCAATAATAGAAAAATATCGTTTAGCCTGAATTGTTTAAATATCGCTGCCTTATTCTATTAAATAGAAAGAAATATTTTAAACTATAAATCTTTTATACTTATACAAGGAGAAATAATATGAAAAGAAAAAAACCACTAGAAGATATAGTAGTTTTAGATCTAACTCGTGTTCTCGCTGGACCATATTGTTCTATGATTCTTGCTAATCTGGGAGCAAAAATAATCAAGGTTGAAAGACCTGAAACAGGAGATGACTCTCGAAGTTTTGGTCCCTATAAAAACGGGCAAAGTGCATACTTTGTGAGTTTGAACCGAGGAAAGAAAAGTATAGCTATTGATTTAAAAAAACCTGAAGGGAGGCAGATTATAAAAGAATTAACTAAAGTATCAGATATAGTCCTTGAAAACTTCAGACCCGGCACTATGAGAAAATTAGGTCTGCCTTATGATGTTTTAAGCAAGATAAATCCTCGAGTCATCTATGCTGCTGTTTCCGGTTTTGGACATACTGGTCCTTATTCCGTAAAACCTGCTTATGATATGATTGCTCAAGCTTTGGGGGGTATTATGAGTATAACCGGGCAGCCTGGAGGAGAACCTACTCGGGTGGGGTCGTCAATTGGAGATATCATTGCAGGTATGTTTGGGGCAATAGGAATTATTGCTGCACTTTATGAAAGAGTATTCACCTGTAAGGGTCAGATGGTAGATGTCGCCATGCTTGATGGGCAGGTTGCGGTTCTTGAGAACGCCATAGCCAGATATGCAATAAGCGGAGAAGTACCCGGGCCTATTGGTTCCAGACATCCATCTATTACTCCTTTTGGCGGATTTAAGACAAAAAACTCATGGGTTATCATTGCCTGTGGTAATCAGGCGATTTGGGAAAAGTTTTGTAAGGCAGTTGACCGTGAAGGCCTACTGGAGGTGGAAGAATTTAAGACAAACGAGAAAAGAACAGAAAATTATGAGAAGATAAAGCCCATTCTTGATGAAATTATTCTTCAAAAAACGACAGAAGAATGGTTGAAAATTCTTGAATCCAACGGTGTACCATCAAGTGCTATCAATACGGTTGACAAGCTCTTTAATGATCCACAAGTAAAGGCGAGAAAAATGATTATAGAAACCGAACAGCCTGATATGGGTAAAATACATGTGGCAGGAAATCCGATAAAATTATCGACATTAACCGAGGAAGTGGTTACAGACCCTGCTCCAAAGATTGGAGAACATACCGTTGAAATACTTAAAACTTATTTAAATTATACAGAT
>JAHJOY010000106.1 GCA_018819665.1 bacterium | reverse complement strand
TACAAGTATTGCCTGCAATGCTCATTTTATAAATATTATCACTGCTTATTTTTGCCCTTTGAGTTGTTTCTTTGATAATTTCATTTAACGCATTAACGATTTCTTTTTGCAATTTCAATAAGCCGTCTTTATTTTGTTGAGCAAATCCAACTCTGGAAATAACATCATCACCGTAAACAACCTGTGGATTAGTCTTGGCTGCCGCTGAAAGCTCTATACCGCTTTCTAAATTCACCAAATATCCTGCAACTGTCGTTGTCCCGATATCAAAGGCAATGCCATAACTATTTTTAGCAGTATTTCCACTTTCTATATCTATAATTTCGTTATTCTGTAAGGTAATTGTTATTTTAAAATCTGACTTTCTAAGCAGATCGGGTATTTTCTTTAATATTTCTATGGGTACTTTCAAATTCAAAATATTTTCTATCTTCTTCAAAGACAATCCATCTTTAATTCTCTCCCAATCTGATCTTTGGTCATCTAAAGAAGGCTTCTCTAAATCTAAAAATACCTTCCTCAAATCAGAATCAATAGAAAAACTCTTTTTAATATGATGAGTATCCCCCTTCAATTTTGAAGAAAAAACATTATTAAAGTCTAATCTAATTTCTAAAGGTATCTCTATAATGCTATCTTTAAAAACTTTAGTTTGACAAGCAAACCTAAAACCTTTTTCTATTTCTCCCTCTGATAATAATTCTTTCTCTATGGAAGCAGCTGTTAGTCCTTCAACAACCAATACTTTACATTTACCACAAATTCCCTTTCCTCCGCAAGGAGTATTAATATTTATCCCCGCCCTTTTCAATGCTTCCAGTATAGTAGTTCCTTCATTCACTTCAATATTTTTTTTATCTGGCAAAAAAGTTATTTTTACCATCTTTTGCTAAAATAGTCCTTTCTTTCTTTTTTGAAATTAGATTAAAATTGATAAGGCTTCATTAAAAATATTAGCATAATTGTATCTTGTATATTAAAAGCAATATTATATAAGAAAAAGGTTTTGAATTTTGAATTATGGTTTTCGTTTTTAGCTTCAACTTTTTCGCTTAATAAAAAGATTCCTACGCTCCCTACAGTTTCGCAATGACTAAAATTAATTGGTCAATTGGTGAATTGGTTAATTGGTTAATTAACTAATTTCTCCGCTGCCTTTAAAGTATTCTGCATCAGCATAACATTAGTTATCGGCCCTACTCCTCCCGGAACCGGAGTAATAACAGATGCTTTATCCAAGACTTCTTCGTAAGCTACATCTCCCACCAATTTTCCTTCTACCTCATTAGTCCCTACATCGATAATCACTGCCCCCTCTTTTATCATATCCCGCTTGATTATCTCCGGTTTTCCTACTGCAGCAATCAGAATATCTGCCTGACGAGTATAGTGGCTTAAATCATTGGTGCGAGAATGACAGACAGTAAGAGTAGCATTGGCATACTGCTCTTTCTGGAGAAGTATGAGTGTCATCGGTTTTCCTACAATATTACTCCTTCCCACGATCACGGTATGCTTCCCTTCTACTATAATATTTTCTCTCCTTATTAATTCATATACCGCATAAGGGGTGCAAGGTAAAAATTCTGGTTTGCCTAAAGCCAATTTTCCCATATTAATGGGATTAAAACAATCTACATCTTTGTAAGGATTTACCGCTTCTTGAATCCGTTCCTGATTTATCTGCTCAGGAAGGGGGACTTGAACGATAATTCCACTCACTTTTTTATCTTCATTCAAATTATCTATAAGTTCAAGGAGTTCTTTTTCACTAGTTTTTCCGGGAAGGTTGTGTTTTTCAAAATCAATTGAAACTTTTTCGCAGGATCTGGCAATCATCTTTACATAAAACAAAGAAGCGGGTTCCTCCCCGACAATAATTACTGCCAGTTTAGGAGTTAACTTATTTTTTTTGATAAAATCTTCTACTTTTACTTTTAAAGATTCACTAATTTCTTTAGCAATTTTTCTTCCGTCAATAATCTTGACCATGATAAACATCTCTCCTTTCTGTAAACTTATTATAAACACATCCATTTAATTTACTATTATAATAAAATTTTATTCACTCACTTATGGATTGGGTAGAGAAATATTATATATAACTTCTTTCTAACTTATTCATCGAAAGTTAATCTTCCTTCTCTAAAAGCCTGAATGTAACTACCGCAAAAATTATCTTTTCCCAAAAGAGTCATGGCAGTCGTAGCAATAGCCATCATTCTTTTATCTGTAGGGTCAATTATTGCTGCATCCATGCCACAGCCCATAGTTAAAATCATAAAGACTTGATTAATTAGCTTTCTCTCCGGAAGACCAAAAGATACATTACTTAAACCTGTGATTATTTTAACTTCGGGATGGTTTTCCTTAACGCTTCTTATAGTTTCCATGGTTATCAAGCCATTTTTATCACTAGTTCCGATAGGCACTACTAACGGATCAATAAATATGTCTTTTAAAGGAACTCCGACATCAGTTAATACTTTTATTAATTTTTCGGCAATCTCAACCCGGGTTTTGGAATTATCAGGAATGCCTCGTTCATCCATAACAAGCGCTACTACTGCGCATTTATATTTTATGATAGTAGGTAATAATCTATCGATTTTTTCTTTCTCACCGGTAATTGAATTAATTAAAGCTTTGCCTTTGTCCCAATTATGAACTTCTAAGCCTTTTTCAATTTCTTCTGCATTAGGACTATCGATACATAAAGGAACATCTACCACCTCTTGAACAGTTTTTACTAACCATTCCATATTTTCTTCTTTATTGCCACTTGCAGCAGAGGAATTTACATCTAAAATATCAGCGCCGCCTTCTACTTGCTTTTTGGCTAAATCCTGAATAGCTTTTACATCTCTATTCTCAATCATTTCTCTAACTTGTGTCCGAGCAGAATTTAATTTTTCTCCGATAATTAACATCATTTAACCTCCTTTTTTTACAAATGCAAATAAATTATATTAAATTATTATACCTTATTGCTCAGTATCTATTGCAATCAGAACATTTATTCTAAAGGTTGGGTATTCCCTTGACAATTTCAGGAATAATCTCAAACAGATCCCCGACTACAGCTATATCCGCAATCTGCATCATAGGTGTATCGGGGTTTTTGTCTATAGCTATGATCAAATCACAAGACTGCATTCCTACAAGATGCTGAATCTGTCCGGAAATGCCGCAGGCTATATAAACCTTTGTCTGGACTGTCTGTCCTGTCTGTCCGACCTGGTGTGCATAAGGGATCCAGCCTGAATCAACAGCTGCCCTGCTTGCACCTACAGCTGCTCCGCCTACCCCTTCGGCAAATTGTTTCAAAAGCTTAAATCCTTCTGGACCTTTCATTCCCCTTCCACCTGATATTATTATCTGTGCATCAGCAAGATTATAAGCAGTTTCGGTACTATGGAAAACATCTATTATCTGCTTGATCTTTTCGGTATCACTTGTAAGCATCTCTTCTTTTATAATTTTACCGGTACGACCGGGATCAGGTTCCGGTGATTTCATAACTCTTGGCCGTACGGTCGCCATCTGAGGTCTGTGGTTTGAACAGCGGATAGTGGCCATGATATTACCACCAAAAGCCGGTCTTGTTTGAAGAAGGTCACCGTTTTTAGGGTCAATTGAAAGACCCGTGCAGTCAGCTGTAAGACCACAGTGTGTCATTACAGCAACTCGTGGAATCAGGGCACGTCCTCTTGTTGTGGCTCCGCAGATCACGACTTCGGGCTTATATTTTACGATAAGGCGTTTCATGATTTTTGTTTCGGTTTCATCGACAAAACCGGATAATCCCGGATTGTCAACCAATATTGCAACATCTGCTCCATACGCAAAAAGCGACTCCGGTTTTCCTTCAATACCGGATCCCATGACAACAACCCAGACTTCACTCTTTCTAAGATCTGCAAGAGTTCTTGCAGCACCTGTCAGCTCGTATGTCACAGGTTGTATTTCACCAAACAAAATCTCAGCGACTACCCATATATTGCGATATTTTTTTCTTTCGGCATCTGTAAAAGCTATCATTTTTATCTCCTCTGCATCAAATTATACTTCGCAGTCGTAACTCTCTTAGCAGACTCTGCGCACATTCTGTTGAAGATCCTTCAATCTTTTTTGTGCTTGTGTGTCTGGGTGGTGGAGGCTGTATTTTTACAACCCTTGTGGGTGATCCGTCCAGACCAATTTTTGATGTATCCGCACCTATATCATCGGGTTTCCATACTGGTATTTCACATTTTCTTGAAGCCAGTCGGCCTTTAAGTGATGGTACGCGGGGTATATTGATGTCTTTTACGACAGTTATTACTGCAGGAAGAGACATTTCACATATATCATAACCATCTTCATGCATCCTTTTGACCCTGATGGATGAAGAAGATATCTCTTCCACGGCCATAACATAAGTTGCTTGAAGCCAGTCAAGATGAGCTGCAATTCCAGGACCTACCTGGGCTGTATCACCATCTATGGCCTGCTTGCCGCAAATTACAAGATCAACATCCCCGATCTTTTCAATGGCTTTTGCAAGGGCATAGCTCGTAGCCCATGTATCCGAACCGCCAAAAGCCCGGTCACTAAGCAGAATGGCTCTATCAACTCCGACTGAAATAGCCTCTCTCAGGCTTTCTTCAGCTTTTTGCGGACCCATTGACAGGGCAATTACTTCTCCTCTGAATTTGTCTCTCAACTGTACACCTTCTTCCACGGCGTAAGTGTCAAAAGGATTCAGGATCGCTTTTATACCTTTTCTTACTATGCGTTTTGTTTTAGGATCGATTTTAGCATCGTTAGTTGCCGGTACCTGCTTGATGCATACTACTATTTTCATAACGCCTCCTTGCAATTACGGGCCCTCAGACCCAGATATCTTTAATCAGATCGTATTGTGTTTTAAATCCGAGCAGTGACAGGTAAATGCCGCACTCCGGATATAATTTGTGGAGCATTTTTAAAGTGGATATGGGGTCAAATTCTGTATTCTCAGGTATTTCATAGCCAACTGCTTCCGAAAGAAGATGCAGTTTTCTGCTCATCCAGGCCTCTACAATTACCGGTATTTCAGGATATTTTTCAAGAAGTCTTTCGACAATTTCATTTCTCTCTATCAAAGGCTGGGTAATAATGAAAGTGGCCCCTGCCTTCATTTTTCTTTCCATCTTTTCAAATTCATGTTCTTCCGGTTCATAAGGATTAAATGCGACTCCGAGTACAAAAGTATCCGGATACTCACGGTTTATGTACTTTAACAGTTCAACAGAAGTGACGGACTCGACATCAGTGGCGCCTACATCTGAAGGCTGAAGCTTGGGAAGACGCTCCGAACCGTCTCCTGTTATTATCAGGAGATGCCTGATTCCTTTTGACTTACATATGTCAAGAATGTTGTCCAGATCATCTTTTGTATGAAAAGTATTCAGGTGAATCATCACCTGCTCTGGTATGACGGGAAGGTCAAGTTCCTCAATCATTTCTGTTCCCTGGAATGACAGAAGACCCATTGCATTATCGGTTATACATGCACAATAACCGCTGTCCATAACCCTGAGATATTTATTTGAAAATATTTCAAGATCCTTTTCAAGCTTTTCTGAATCCTGTTTGGGTGGTAAAACTTCAACGTGGTAGATCTTATTCCGGATGTGATGAATCATGATACTCTCCTATCTCAATTAAATTGGTTAAATCAAGCCTTTTCCCCGTAATATGCCGCCGGTTTCTCTTAGGCTACAAAAGTTTTTGCCTTGTCCACTGCAGAAGCAGCATCAGGAGAATAGCCATCTGCTCCAATTTGATCAGCATAATTTTGAGTTATAGGCGCTCCCCCAATCATTATCTTTACTTTATCTCTTAACCCTGCAGCTTCAAGGGCTTTTATCACTTCCGCCATATTAACCATTGTAGTAGTTAAAAGTGCAGACATCCCTATTATATTAGGTTTATGTTCTTTCACTGCTTCTACAAATTTGTCTGTAGCTACATCTATCCCTAAATCTATAACTTCAAAGCCTGCACCCTCTAACATCATCT
>JAHJOY010000105.1 GCA_018819665.1 bacterium | reverse complement strand
TCCGAATTTAAAGAATGAAAAATTTATTAAAGATGTAATTAAGATTAACCAATAAGGGAGAATGAAAGGAAGAGCTATGAAAAAGCGAGTATTCTCAGGTATCCAGCCATCAGGCAATATCCATATCGGAAACTATCTGGGTGCAATTCGGCATTGGGTAGCATCACAGGTTGAATTGGAAAATATATTTTGCATTGTTGATCTACATGCCATTACCGTTCCTCAAGAACCTAAAATTTTGAAATCGAAGATAATAGAAGTAGCAGGTCTTCTCTTTGCTGCTGGAATAGACCCCAAATTGTCCGCTGTCTTCGTCCAATCTCACATTAGTGCTCATGCTGAATTGGCTTGGATCCTGAATTGCTTCATGCCTATGGGATGGATGCAGCGTATGACACAATTCAAGGAAAAGTCACAAAAGCAGAAAGAACAGGTTAGTGTTGGTCTTTTCGATTACCCGGCGCTTATGGCTGCAGATATCCTGCTCTATGAAGCGGATTTCGTGCCAGTTGGTGAAGACCAAAAACAACACGTGGAACTTACACGGGATGTTGCACAACGATTCAATTCAATCTATGGTGAGACTTTCAAGTTACCAGAGCCAGTAATCTCTGAGATAGGTGCTCGTATTATGGGACTAGACGACCCCACCAAGAAAATGAGCAAGAGTGAGAAGCAGCTAAGTCATGCAATCCATTTGCTTGATTCACCAGATGCCATTCGTTCAAAGATTATGAAAGCAACTACCGACTCACTGCGGGAGGTTCGTTTTGACGAGAGTCGCCCTGGAATCTATAACCTGCTGGTTATCTATAAACTCTTCACAGGACGCAGTAGGCCCGATATAGAGGCTCAATTTAAAGGGAAGGGTTATGGGGATTTTAAGCGAGAACTAGCGGAAGTAATTATTGAAGGTCTACGTCCTCTCCAGTCTCGTTATCGAGAATTAATGGATGATCCAACCCGCATTGAATTATGGTTAGCTGAGGGAGCTTCTAAAGCTCGATCCATTGCGGAGAAAACTTTGACTATCGTCAAAGACAAAGTAGGGCTTGGGTGACAGGTATGCCAAGAATATGCCAGGGTTCTTTGACATATTAGCGATAATGCTTTATAAAAGCTGGGCAGGATGATATTATAACTGAAGAGTATTTAGAAGGGAGAAAAGAATAGTGATCGGGATATCAATTGAGAAATTTACAAAGTTATTTATTAAAGACAATTCCGGAGAAAAATATGAGGATGTTGTGAAAAGATTAAAAGAGACATTGAAGCGAAAAAACGAGGGAGCCTGTTGTCAAGTATGTGGACAATCAATATGGGCAATAGGAAGTGCAATTGGCGGTTTTGATGGATGTTTTAAGTGTATTACTGGTGAAAGCGATGATTCTGGTGATTATGAAATATATTAGAAAATAGTAATTAAGGTGGAAAACATAATGGATGAAACAATAAAAGAACTGACTCTATTACTGATATATCTTACATCATGGCAAGAAGATGCCGGTCTCACAAAAGTTCAAAGGAGCTGGAAAGGTTATCCCTTTGAGGTTTTAGATGAATTAAATGAGGAAGGATATATTGATGGAAGCAAACATGCAAAATCAGTATATCTAACAGAATAAGGGTTAAGCAAGGCAAAAGAGCTCATGAAAAAATATATTGGGAAGGAATAATGACAGGGGACGGTCCTTTGGCGTATTATTGTACCTTCATCATATTTTAAGAAATTACAATATGTTAAACGTTATCCGAAATTCCGAACCCCGCTAAGAGGTGAAAAATGATAAATAGAGAAGAAATCTTTTTATTCAAAAGAGGAACGGATAAAAATGGCTCAGAAAAAAGGATACGAACTGTTGAAAGAAAAGGTTCCAGAGTTTAGAAGCCCGTGGAAGAGCACAGCCATATTCATCATTTGGTTTCTACTTTTCTTAGTGTGTATAGGCTTTTTTATTTGGTTTAATGGCTTAGTATGGTACGGAGCCCTGATCAGTCAGTTCGTTGTTGCATTAGTGTGTTCTGCCTTTGCCTATGGTCACATGAAAAATGCTAAGAGATATCGAGAGAAGTATGGAGAGTTAGCCTACCGGTATTTCTTCTTCCATTTCATCATGCCTATATTCGCGACTTGGTTTGCCTGCATTTTTCACCCCCTCTTAATAGGAGGGCAAGCTCTATTATAATCATTATTTGCGGAATTAATAAAATTAGTTTATGATAAGCATAAGAATCTATAAAGATGTGCTGTAAGGAAAAATAATGGTCACTTTTTTATAGGCCTATCTTAACTGGCGTGTTCTACTTGATTAAGGGTAAGTGAACTAGTAAAATTAAGGGTGCGGGATATTAATACGAAAATCTTTACTCATGTTAACTATCGGGATATCGAACGGATTAAAAACCCTCTGGATTTTAGGAGAAAATGACAACAATAAGAAGTTACAATTTGAAGTTTCACCTATAGTCATGTATAAACGAAATACTTCGCAAAATATGTCAATTTGGGAGCATAAACGAAGTAATGCGGTTATTTTATCTGCAATTTTAGCAGCCAATTTTAGTGAAAGAGGTGATTGAATAATGAAAAAAGAAGTTCTTGAAAGAGAGTTAGCTAAAATCATCAGGATTGGTAAAGATTTTGGCGTGGAGAAAGTGTTATTATTTGGTTCCTGCCTTGAGGAAATTGAATCGGCACAAGACATTGACATAGCAGTAAAAGGAGTTAAACCAGAGAGGTTTTTCGAGATGTATGGTAAGATTTTAGGTGTGGTAGATAGTGAGGTAGACTTGATTCCATTAGAGGATGCAAGAGAACATTTTGCTAAACGTATTTTAGAAAAAGGGAGATTGATATATGGGAAATAAGTATAAGCAATTAAAAGCAGATGTGTTAGATGAAATAGAGGCAATAGAACAAGTTTTAAAAGACTTATCTTTTTTAAAAAATACTTTGGGCTCGAATAAAATAGATAATGTTCAAAAAGCAGCAATAGGAACATTTTTAATGAATTTTTATATAGGGATAGAGAACATCATCAAGCGTATAAGCAAAGAATACTATCAAACTATGCCTAAAGGAAACAGTTGGCATAAAGAACTTCTCTATTTATCCCATACTCCACCCCATGGGAAAAGTCCTCTTTTTAATCAAAATATTATAGATAAACTAAACCCCTATAGAGGATTTAGACATGTATTTGTTAGTGGATATGGATTTAAGCTACGATTTAAGTCGATGACTTCGTTAATAAATAATATTGAGTCCCTATGGGCTGATATAAAGAAGGCTATTGAGGAATTTTGGACTAAGTTATAGTTATAGCTTTTAGGCTGTCAAAACTTTAGATAACATGACGTAACCAACTCACGCAGAAAATCAGGGGACGATTCTTTGATTCACAATATCTGTTCTTAAGAGAATATATATTGTGAAATTTGATTATAAAATAAAACAGGTTGCAGGTTTCAAGTTTTGAGTGGTAGTTTATCAATTTATGGTTTTCAGTTTTCAGTTACCTCCTTACCTTCATTCTTTTCCTAATCCCCATTTGTTATTCTTGCCAAAGCAGGAATCCATTATTACTCTTTACAGTTAATATCAATAAATTTCCCCAAAAAAAGAGGATTTTTGAAATTTTTGTCGTATATATAAGAAAGATTTGCAAGAAAAGCCGATGTTTCTTGCTACGGACAATATGCCATTTTGGTAGGATAAACGCAGTAATGCGATTATTAGCGATACTATGGGCAATAGGAAGTGCAATTGGCGGTTTTGATGGATGTTTTACCTGCATTACCGGTGAAAGTGATGATTCTGACGATCATGAAATATATTAAAAATAAGTAGTTAAGGTGGGAAATATAATGGATGAAACAATAAAAGAACTGACTCTATTACTGATATATCTCGCATCATGGCAAGAAGATGTTGGCCTCACAAAAGTTCAAAGGAGCTGGAAGGGTTATCCCTTTGAGGTTTTGGATGAATTAAATGAGGAAGGATATATTAGTGGAAGCAAACATGCAAAATCAGTATGTCTAACAGAAGAAGGGTTAAGCAAGGTAAAAGAGCTCATGAAAAAATATATTGGAAAGGAAGAATAAATGCGCAGCATCGCTTAACACTGAAAAGTAAATAGGGGTTTTCACATTTGACATAAAATTAATAGCATAAATTATAGATTAGATTTGTAATAAAATTAAATATAGTTCGTCAATAATAAAAATTTGTCCCCCGTAGATATA
>JAHJOY010000104.1 GCA_018819665.1 bacterium | reverse complement strand
TCTCTCTCTCTCTCTCTCTCTCTTCTTTAACTCGATACTCAATACTATATACTCGATACTATATTTACCTGTTTGCTGTTATCTGCTGCTTATTTTTTATCCTCTTTAATAACATCCTTATAGGTACAAGCGGAATTACTACATTTATGATAAAAACCGTTTTTTTTATCTTTCATTATTACCAAGATATGATTACATTGGGGGCACTTTTTATCAACCGGCTTATTCCAGGTCACAAAAGAACATTTCGGATAATTGCTACATCCGTAGAATGTCCTCCCTTTTTTAGTTTTTTTTCTAATAATCTCTCCCGAACATCCTTCTACCGGACAAGATACGCCAATTTTATCTAAAAAAGTCTTGGTGGTTTTACAATGGGGGAAGCTTGAACAAGCTAAAAATTTACCAAAACGCCCATTTTTTATCAACATCTTACTGCCACATTTATCACATATTTCATCGCTGAATACTCTTGGCATTTCAATTTTTTGTGCCTGACTCCCTTTTTCCAAATCATGGGAAAATGCCTTGTAAAATTCATCTAAAACATTTTCCCATTTTTTTTTATTAGATTCGATTTCATCGAGTTGCTTTTCCATTTTTGCAGTGAAAGCAATATTTATAATATCGGAAAAATATTGAATTAAAAAAGAGTTTACCGTTATTCCCAATTCTGTAGGTTTAAAATTTTTATTTACTTTTTTCACATATGTCCGATATTGTAAGGTGCTTATAGTCGGTACGTATGTACTGGGTCGTCCTATCCCTTCTTTTTCTAATCTTTTTACCAAGCTGGCTTCTGTATATCTGGGAGGAGGTTTGGTAAAAGATTGATTTGCCTCAATTTTTAACAACTTAAGTTGATCTTTTTCTTTAAGATCAGGAATTTTATCTAAATCCTGATTGTTTTGGCCATATAGAATCATATATCCCTTAAATAGTATCTGATAGCCGGAAGTTCTAAAGATATAACTTCCTGATTCTATATCTATAGTAGTTTTTTCCAGATAGGCAGCTTTCATCCTGCTCGCTATAAATCTTTGCCAGATTATATTATATAATTTATATTGGTCATTAGTTAGATATTTTTTAATCGATTCCGGGTGATTTAATACATATGTAGGCCTGATGGATTCATGAGCATCCTGAATCTTTACATTTTTTATTTTATTTTTTACTTCTTTTAAATTTTGAGAAGATTTAGCAAAATCTTTACCATAATGTTCTTCAATATATTTTTTCGCTTCACTCTTTGCTTCATCAGATACTCTTATCGAGTCAGTCCGCATATAGGTAATCAAACCAATATTTCCTTTATTGCCTAAGGTAATACCCTCGTATAATTGTTGAGCTATGAACATAGTTTTTTTAATGGGAAAATTCAATTTATTATACGCTTCTTGCTGTAAAGTACTTGTAGTAAATGGTGGCTGCGGATTTTTCGATTCTTTCTTTTTGTTTATACTTTTAATATAGATATCCTGATTTTTTACTTCTTCACAAATTTCTGTTGCTTCTTTTTTTGTTTTAATAGTTGCTTTTTTAGAATTTATCGAGAAAAGTTTTGCTTCAAAAAGCTCCGCTTTTTCATCTTCAATTTTTTTAAACAAGGCATCTACTGTCCAATATTCTTCTATTTTAAATTTAGCTATTTCCTCTTCTCTTTCGCATATTAAGCGTAATGTTACAGATTGTACCCTTCCTGCACTTAATTTTTTGCCAATCTTTTTCCACAATAATGGACTAATCTTATAACCTACCAGTCTATCCAATAATCTCCTGGCTTTTTGAGAGTTAACCATATTAAGATTAATCTCTCTTGGTTTTTTAAAGGCCTGGGACACAGCTCTTTCGGTTATTTCATTAAAGATAACCCTGTTCTTCCCCTCTATAACCTTCAATTTTTGAGCAATATGCCAGGCAATGGCTTCACCTTCCCTGTCCGGATCAGTAGCTAAAAATACTTTCTCTTTACCTTTAGTGCTTTCTTCTAATTCTTTCAATACCCTTCTTTGTTTAGGAATAACCACATATTCTGGCTGAAAGTTATTTTCAATAGATATCCCTAATTTTGTTTTAGGCAAATCAATTAAATGCCCCTTGCTCGATTTAATAATATAATCCTCACCTAATATCTTTTTTAAGGTTTTTTCTTTAGTCGGTGATTCAACTATCACTAAATATTTAGTCATTTTTTATTCCTTGTAATTTTTTTTTGTTATTTTTCTATTTTCCTTTTAACCGATTATATAAATCCTGTGGCCATGAAGGTAATATTATTGCACCATAATAACAATGTTCATCACAACAAAAGCAAGAAATGCATTTCTTTCTATCCGCTTCAGGAAATTTATTGGTTAAATTCATTGCCGAAGCAGGACAAACTTCAATACATTTTTTACATATTTTACATTTATTATGATTTACTATCGGTTTCACCGATGCAAAATTAAATACATGAGGGGCCGCTGTTCTTCTTACTCTTTGCAAAATACCATTATTTGGTGTTTTAAACCCCGAAATTACTTCTAATTTTCCATCAATAATTATATTGGAGATATCTGTCTCCCCTAAATTTCTTTCTTTGGCAACTTGTAATAACTCAATTGTATCAGGCTTAAGCCCCATCATGGCAGCCATAATAGAATCAAGAGAGATAGCATTATCACTGCTTATTATTTTATCTATAACTCGTGTTTTCCCATTAGTAGGTCCAGCACCTTCCATACCGATTATGGCATCCATAATATTTAAATCAGGAATTCTTATTTGATAAATATCTACTAGAAGTTCGGCAAATCCTTTAATGGACCGAGAAAAAGTATGTAATTTTGCCTTCTTCCCTCCCGGAATAATACCGAACATGTTTTTTATAGCACCGGTAATAGTAGTTAAACTGTGGGTTTTGAATTTTGGAACATTAATGACATAATCTGCTTCTTTAACTATCTTGGAAATAAATAATTCTTCAATAAATTCTGACTCTATCTTTACTTCTACTATTTCCCTGGCAATATTACTATAACAACCGTCAGAAGCATCTAATATTCCGGTAATTTTTGCTATTTTAAAGGGGTCAAAATGAATGCTCCCGGAATTATCTCCCACTATTACTTCCTTAGATTTACACTTTCTTAATTCCTGAACAATTGCAGAAATTATTCTTGGATCAGTAGTCACCCCTCTCTCCGGAGGGAAGGGTCCTAAGAGATTTGGCTTTACTAAAACTTTTTTATCTTTTACTTTATCTTTTACCCCAAATATCTCAAAAACATTTTTTATTATTTCAGATATTTCATTATTTCGTACATCACTGATTATGACTTTGAACATATTTCCTCTGTTAACTTTATTTTTTAATTTTGATCTTTTCTCCGATTTTTCTTTCTTTCTTTGATTTTAATCTTTCAATATTATCTTTATGTTTAAAAATACCTAAAACTAAAATTATCGCACTGAACACAATGTATTCATAAGGTTGTTTAAACAATATTGTAAAAACCAAAATAGAAATTACAGCGAAAATAGATGATAAAGAGGCGTATCTTGTTATTATTATAACAATCACCCAGACTGTTACTGCTAAAATTGATATTATCGGATTGAGAACAAATACAACTCCAAATGTAGTAGCTATCCCTTTTCCGCCTTTAAACCCGAGGAACAAAGACCAGTCATGACCACATATTACTGCTAATCCAGCAATAGTGAATATTAATAAATTATCAATGCTTAAAAAGCGTACTAAATAGATAGATAAAATACCCTTACCAACATCACTAAGTAATACTAAAGAAGCTAATGAAGGTCCCAATATCCTAAAAGCATTGGTTGCACCTATATTTCCACTTCCGAATTCTCTTATATCTACTTTCTTAAACAGTTTACCAACAATATAGCCAAAAGGTATGGAACCTAAAAGATAACAGCTTATAATTATTAAAGCAATCTTCATACTATATTTCCCTCTCCCCCTTTTCTTTCGCTAGATTGATAACTACAGGTGAGCCTTCAAAACCAAAGGCTTCATAAATTTTATTTTCTAAATATTTATGATAAGAAGTATACATTAATTTAGGATTGTTTACAAATAATAGAAATTTAGGTGGTTTTATCCCTGTTTGAGTAGCGTATTTAATTTTTAAGATATTCCCCCTTAAATATTTTGGAGGATTTTTAGAAATAACTTCTCTTATAAAAGTATTTAATACCGAGGTAGGAATCTTTTTACTATATTGTAAGGCAACTTCTTTAATTTTTGAAATAATTTTATCAATATTATAACCTGTTATGGCAGAAGTCATTATCACGGGAGAATTTTTTATAAAAGACAATTCATATCTTACCTCATCAATAAATAATTTTTTATCTATATTAT
>JAHJOY010000103.1 GCA_018819665.1 bacterium | reverse complement strand
CAAGTGAGACAAGAATACTTAAGACTAAAGGGGCAGAAATAATCCCGGTAAAGATGACTTTTAAAGATTTATTTCTCCATTCCTTAACCAATCCCAATATAGCTTACATCTTATTATTCTTGGGGATTTACGGAATCCTGGGTGAATTCAGCAATCCCGGTTCTTTTTTCCCTGGGATTGTAGGAGGAATAAGTCTTGTCTTAGCTTTTGTAGCTTTCCAGAGTATACCTATAAATTATGGAGGCCTCCTGCTCATCATCTTTGGTATTGTACTTTTCATTCTGGAAATATATACTCCTACCTTTGGAGTTCTCACTGCCGGTGGGGTTACCTCCCTTATTTTAGGTTCTTTTATGTTACCTAAGTCAGCTGCTCCTTTTTTCAGGATTTCCTTAGGATTAATTATAACCATGTCTATTGCCACAGCGGCTTTCTTTGTCTTTGCCTTAAGCAAAGGTATTAAGATTCAATGGAAAAAACCGGTTACCGGCAGAGAAGGTCTTTTGGGAAAAGTAGGAATTGCCAAAACAGACCTTACTCCGGAAGGCACCATTTTTATTCACGGAGAAAGGTGGCAAGCCTCCACCAAAGGAGAAACAATTAAAGAAGGAGAAGAAGTAGAAGTATTAGAAGTAAGGGGTCTTCTGCTTATAGTCAAAAAATATTTTCGAAAGGAGTAAGTTGAAATGGATATAATTGCTAATCTACAAATTTATCTGGGAATTTTAATAATAGTACTCATAATATTATCTCAGGCTATAAAAATATTACGGGAGTATGAAAGAGGAGTAATCTTCAGATTAGGAAGATTAGTCGGTGCTAAAGGTCCGGGGTTGATTCTTTTAATCCCTATTGTAGATAGAATAGTAAGGGTAAGTCTCCGGATCATTACTATGGATGTCCCGGCTCAAGAAGTAATCACTAAAGATACTGTTCCGGTAAAAGTGAATGCGGTAATCTATTTTAGAGTAGTTAACCCGGAAAATGCGATTGTAGAAATACAAAACTTTGTCAATGCTACCTCTCAAATTGCCCAGACTACCTTGCGCAGCGTCTTGGGGCAGATGGAATTAGATGAAATATTATCAAAGAGAGAAAAAATAAATCAGACCCTGCAAAAAATTGTGGATGAACATACTGGTCCCTGGGGAATTAAGGTTACTGCGGTAGAAACTAAAGACATTGAATTGCCAGAAGGTATGAAAAGAGCTATGGCTAAACAGGCTGAAGCAGAAAGAGAAAGAAGGGCAAAGATAATTCATGCTGAAGGGGAATATCAAGCCTCAGAAAATTTAGTCAAAGCTGCCGATAGAATTGCCAAGCAGCCCATTGCTTTAACACTTAGATACTTACAGACCTTGACTGAAGTTGCAACTGAGAAAAATTCTACTACTCTATTTCCTATACCTATCGACTTGATTAAACCTTTTCTGGAAAATTATGGTTCCAAAGAAAGTAAAAAGAAATAAATAAAGGTCATTCCTGAGGAAACAGGAATGACCTTATATATATTGACACTCCACAAGGCAAGCCAAGTGGATTCTTGGGCCGAGTCTCTACTGAGTGCTCGTATTTCCACAAGCGTTACTTTCCGTCTGCCCGACGGTAGAGTCGTTTTGGCACTAAGACCAGAGTGACCAACTAATTATATTATACCAGCCATTCATCCCAAGGGCAAGCCCTCGAATTTTCTGACTAAAATTTTTATAACGATTTAATCTAAGCGGTAACTTTATATACTTTATCGCCATGGCGAACTCTATCTTTCGCTTTAATGCCCACCGCATCGCCGGTTTTGGCAGAATCTACAGCTTGGTGTTCTATTTGCATAGAATTTATTTTTTGTTCAAAATCAGTAGTATGCCCAACAAAATGAATGGTATCACCCAAACTTAATTCTCCATTGTTAATAACTAAAGCGGCAACTCCTATTTTTGCAAAGTAATCGGTTACTTTTCCAATCATCACTTCGGCCATTTTTTTACCCCCCTTTATTTTTATAATTTTTTAATAAGCTCGGGCAAAATACACTAAAGTAGAAGATTCCTTCCCACAATAAATACATTTTCCCGAAGCTTCTTCTTGCTCAAAAGGAATGCATCTTATGCTTGCTTTGGTTTCTTCTTTTATCTTATCTTCACAATCTTTACTTCCACACCAATAAGTCTTGATTAATCCTCTCTGCTTTTCGATAATTTTTTTGAATTCGTTATAATCGGAGGTCTCCCGAATATTTTCCTCTAAAAATTTCTTTGCCCTGGTAAAAAGATTTTCTTGAATATTATCCAGTAATTCTTTCACTGTCTCTGCTAATTTTTCTTCTTTTACAGCTATCTTTTCCCCGGTATCTCTTCTCACCAGCATCACCTGGCCTTGCGCCATATCTTTAGGTCCGATCTCCAGTCTTAAAGGAACTCCTCTCATCTCCCACTCGTTGAATTTCCAACCAGGGGTATATCCGTCTCGGATATCAATCTCTACCCGAAAATCTTTCTTCAAAATAGTGCGGATACTCTCGCCTTTCTCTAAAACCTCTTTCTTGTTTTTATCAAACATAATAGGCACTATGATTACCTGAACAGGGGCAACCTTGGGAGGCAATTTTAATCCCCGTTCATCACCATGCACCATTACCAGTGCTCCGACTAATCTGGTAGTCGTCCCCCAGGAAGTCTGCCAGACATATTTCTCTTGCTGGTCTTCATCTAAAAACTTAATATTAAAGGCTTTAGCAAAATTTTGTCCCAAATTATGCGAAGTTCCGGCTTGCAGCATTTTACCATCGCTCATAAGGGCTTCTAAAGTATAAGTATGCAATGCCCCGGCAAATTTTTCTTTTTCAGTCTTTCTACCCACAATTACCGGGATAGCCAGGTCTTTTTCAATATAATCCCGATAAACCTGATTTAATATTTTTAAGGTCTCCTCTTCTGCTTCTTGCTCGGACTTGTGGGCAGTATGGCCCTCCTGCCAGAGAAACTCGGTAGTCCTTAAAAAAAGACGGGTCACTTTCTCCCAACGTACAATATTTACCCATTGGTTTAAAAGGATGGGAAGGTCTCTCCAGGACCTTACCCATTTAGAATAAAGGCTACATATAATAGCTTCAGAGGTAGGACGGATAGCCATCCTCTCTTCTAACTTCTGGCTTCCGCCATAAGTAACCCAGGCAACTTCTGGGGCAAAACCCTCTACATGTTCTGCTTCTTTCTTCAATAAGCTCTCGGGAATAAACAAAGGGAAATAAGCATTCTTATGCCCGGTCTCTTTGATTCTTCTGTCCAAACCGGCTTGCATATTCTCCCACAGGCCATATCCGTAAGGCCTGATTACCATACAACCTTTTATGGTAGTATAATCGGCCAGTTCAGCTTTTCTTACCACATCCACGTACCATTGTGGAAAGTTCTTCTCTTTTGAGGCAATTTCTTTAACAAATTCCATATCTTTTTCCACCGATGTTCCTCCCTTATTTAGTCCTTATCTTATTACGGTTTTACAATATATTTATTAAAGATTTTACCATAATTTAATGTACTTGTCTAAAATTTAATTCGTATTATATTCGTATCGCGTATTGCGTATCGAGTATCGCGTGAATAGAAAAGGAAGTTGCAAAATGCAAGGTGCGGGATGCAAGTATTAGCTAACCGGGTAATAAATTTGTATCTCAAGAGGTAGGGGCGTATTGCAATACGCCCCTACAATAATTGAAAACTAATAACAGTCCTCTCTCGTTTATTTACTTCTTAACTTCCACTAATTCGCCTTCCGTCTTGGCTACTACTACTGCACAGGCAGCATCTCCAG
The DNA here is from genome assembly GCA_018819665.1 of bacterium. GTDB lineage: Bacteria > Atribacterota > Phoenicimicrobiia > Phoenicimicrobiales > Phoenicimicrobiaceae > Sediminicultor. The sequence goes on along the minus strand of JAHJOY010000103.1, from coordinate 2,029 downwards.
TTACATTACAGGAGGTTCGGGCCATATCCAATATTCGGTCAATTCCAGCAATTAAGGCTACTCCTTCCAGAGGTAACCCTACAGATGTAAGCACCAAAGTTAACATAACCAGACCTGCCCCTGGAACACCGGCGGTCCCAATTGAAGCTAATAGAGCGGTCAATAATACTGTTAATTGTCCACCTAAACCAAGATGGATACCGTAAGCCTGGGCAACAAATAGAGCGCAAACGCCTTGATAGAGGGCAGTACCGTCCATATTAACAGTTGCTCCCAATGGCATTACAAAACTGGAAATAGTAGGTGAAACTCCCAAATTGTCCTGGGCTGCTCGCATAGAAACAGGAAGGGTCGCTGAACTACTACAAGTGGTAAAAGCCAGTAATGATGCCTCACTAAATCCTTTGAAAAATTTTATCGGACTCATCTTGCCAATAATTGAAACCATTCCTGAATACACTACTACTTCATGAATTATAACTCCCAGATAAACAGCGAAAATTAATTTAGCAAAAGGTATTAAAACAGCTAACCCATGGGTGCCAACTGTAACCGCAATAAGGGCAAATACGCCGTAAGGGGCAAATCCCATTACCGTTCCAGTCAATTTGTACATAGTTTCAGCAAATCCTTCAAAAAATTTCAGAACTGCAGCTCCTTTTTCGCCTGCCTTAGTCATAGCATAACCGAAGAAGAGGGCAAAGACTATTATCTGGAGCACTGTACCCTGTGCCATTGCTCCAACAGGATTGGTTGGTATCAGGTTTACCACAATATCAATTAAGGAAGGGGCTTTGGCTGCCTCTTTAGCAGCTCCCTCTAATACTAAATTCATACCAGCGCCGGGTTGAATTATATTTCCCAGCAATAAGCCGATAATTATTGCAAAAGCTGTGGTTATTAAATAATAAGCTATAGTCTTACCAGCTACTCTTCCTAATTTCTTGGGATCAGCAATGCTGGCTACTCCCACTACTAAGGTAGAGAAGATTAAAGGAACAATAAGCATTTTCAATAAAGAGAGAAAAATAGTACCAACTGGTTTAACCCATACTATACCGGGACCCCATATCGCCCCTAAAGTTGCTCCTAAAACAAAACCGATTAAAATCTTTTGAAAAAGTTTCATTTTTTATTTCCTCCATGAAAAAAATAATAAAATAACTAAATAAATTTCACCAATCTTGCATATTCTTTTCTTCTAGGTCATCACCTCGCTTTCTGAACAGCTATTCTGGCTAAAATTTGGGTCGGGTCAATTATCGGTACCGAAACATCTCCCTCTTTTAAAATCAGGGGAATCTCAGTACAACCGGCAATTATTGCTTCTGCCCCTTTATCAATCAATTTTTGAACGATTTTTAAAATATTGCCTTTGACCTCATTAGATAAATCTCCTGCCTTAACCGCATAGATTGCTTTCATGGCTTCTTCTTTATCCTTCTTATCAGGATAGATAACTTCGATATTAAATTTTTTAAATTGTTGAGGATAAATTTCCGTTTTATAAGTCCCAATTGAAGCTAATAAGCCCACTTTTTTTATTTGGGGAATTCTTTGCTGGGTCTCTGAAGCTGCCTCTTCTATCATATTTAATATCGGTATTTTGACACTTTTTTGAATTGAGGAAAGAAAATAATGAGCTGTATTGCAGGAAATAACTATAAAATCTGCTCCGGCTTTCTCTAAGTTCCGAGCGCTCTCTCGTAAAGCCGGAAGAGGGTCTTCTCCTTTTCCTAAGATAGCGGCAGTCCGATCTGGTATCTTGGGATTGTTATCAATAATTATCCTTAAATGATCCTGGTCTTTTTCTGCAGGAGTAAATTTAATTATCTTATAAAATAAGTCGATGGTGGCCTCAGGCCCCATTCCACCTAAAATTCCGATAATCTTTTCTGGCATTTCTGATTTTTACTTCCTTTTTACCAGATTATATGGGTTTGCTCTTATTTTAAAACCAATATATTATACTACAAAAATACAAAAAATACTTCTTTTTTCTAAAATAAATAGAATAAATAGGGGGTCT
>JAHJOY010000102.1 GCA_018819665.1 bacterium | reverse complement strand
TGGTAGCTTTTGCAGAACTTCTCTTTACTGCAATTAGTCGTTAGTGAATAGTGAATAGTGAAGAATCCAGAAGACAGTAGCCAGGAACCAGAAGATTAGATAAAGTACAAGTAGGGGCAGACCTTGTGTCTGCCCGAAATAAGTAATGGGTTATACAAGTTTCGAGTTGCGAGTTACAAGTGTACAGAGAGAAGTAGGGGCGTATTGCTATACGCCCTCAAAGATTGATATATAAAACCGTAGGACAGGCGTCTCGCCTGTCTATGTAAATGTAGGGGCTTGATTTATCAAGCCCGTCTGTTTCTTCTGTCATTCCTGCGAAAGCAGGAATCCAGAGCATTTCTATCCACATATATGAATTTAATTAACCGGCAAACTAATGTAGACCGGCAAACCGGAAAATTTTATAAGTTTTGAATTTTGAATTATGGTTTTTCGCTTTTCGCTTAAAATTTTTAATTGCATACTGACAACTGAAAACTAATTTTTCTTATCTAAAAACTAAAAACCATAAACTAATAACTTGTATTAATGCTAACGACTATTCACTATTCACTAACGACTAATTTAAGGGAGAAAATCGTGCAGGGAATAAGGACAGAAAATTTAGTAAAAATTTACCGAAAAAGACGAGTGGTTGATGATATTAGCTTAGAAATTAATAAAGGTGAGGTAGTAGGTCTTTTAGGGCCAAATGGGGCAGGGAAGACCACCACCTTTTATATCATAGTTGGTTTAATAGCCCCGGATAAGGGGAAAGTATCTTTTAACAGTAAAGAAATCACCAAAATACCTATGTTCCAAAGAGCCAGGATGGGTTTGGGGTATTTAGCCCAGGAACCTTCAATCTTTCGTAAGCTTACTGTAGAAGAAAATCTCCTTCTAATTTTAGAGTCTTTAGGAGTCAAGAGAGATGAACGGAGAGAAAGATGCTATTCCTTATTAAAGGAGCTGGAAATAGACCATCTCGCTGATTACAAAGGGTATATGCTTTCCGGAGGAGAAAGACGCCGGGTAGAAATAGCCCGAACTTTAACTAGCTCGCCTTCTTTTATGTTACTTGACGAACCCTTTACCGGAGTTGACCCAATTGCCGTTTATGACATTCAGGAAATAATTTCTTATCTAAAAGAAAAAGGTCTGGGGATATTAATTACCGACCATAATGTGAGAGAAACCCTTAAAATTACTGATCGAGCTTATATTATGCATAATGGAAAAATACTGACTTCAGGAACTCCCCAGAAGGTAGCCAATTGCGAAATCACCCGCAAAATCTATCTGGGGGAGAGATTTAATCTATAAATTAGTATATAGCATATATAGTATATAGTGAAGAAAAGAGAATTCAGGATTCAGGAGTTGAAAAAGTAGGGGCGTATTGCATACGCCCTCATAAGGTAGAGACACGGCGTTGCCGTGTCTTCTTATCCAACACGGCACGCCGTGTTGCTACATTTATCTAAAAACTGTAAATTGAAAATTGATATCGTAAGTATTCACTATCAACTAAATTGACTGGAAGACCGGTAGACTGGCCGACTGGTCAACTAATATAATTGGTCAATTGGTAAATTGGAGAATTGAAGAACATGTACAGTCTTATTTTAGTATTTACAGTTATCATAATAAGTGGTTTGATAGCTTTTGTCGGTGACTGGGTAGGCCTTAAAATAGGCAAAAAAAGAGTAACCATCTTTGGCTTACGCCCTCACTATACAGCTATATTTATTACTATAATTAGTGGTATTTTGATTGCCATTATTACAGTAACCATACTTGCCATCTCCTCTAATGATGTTAGAACTGCCCTATTCGGAATGGAAGAGTTAAAGGAAAAGCTTTCCTATTTATCCCGGGAAGTAGAAACAAGAAATATACAACTATCTTCTATGAAAGAAGATTTACAGCAAAAGTCTTCTCAATTACAAGAAATTGAAGAAAAATACCTGAGATTATCTGAAGATATAAAAAATAAAACAGGTCAATTGGAAGAATTGTTGATAATTAGAGAAGGGCTGATAGAAGAAAAAGATAAGCTGGATAAAGAAGTGGAAGAATTAAATGCTACTATTAAAGCTTTGTACTCTGGAATTACCTGGATTAGAGAAGGAGAGGTTATTTTTGGTTCTGATGAGCAGATCGCCCTAACTATCGTTCAAGGTGGAAAGACGATTGAGGAGACAAGAGAAGAATTAATCAGATTTTTAAATGAAGCTTCTGATAAAGTATTAGCCATGGGAGCTAAAAGAGATGAGCGAACCAATCAGGTATTTATTATTGCTCAAAAAGAATTTGAGGATATAATCCAGAAAATACATGATAATGATAGTAATAAGGAGTGGGTAGTAAGACTTTTATCTTCTATAAATGTAATAAAAGCTGAACCAATAGTAACCTATTTTGGCCTTATGGAAAATAAATTGATATTTCAAGTAGACGAAGTGATTATTTCCGAGGAAATTGAAAGTTCTAAAGTGTCTGGCGAAGTGGAAAAAGAACTTTTAACTCTTTTAAGAAAAGTGAATATTTTAGCAGTGGAAAAAGGGATTATTCCTAATCCTAAAACAAGTTTTGTAGGGACCGTATCTGCAGTTAATTTATACGATACAGTTAAGACCATTGTAGAATCGGGTACAACAATGAAGGTCTCGATTATTTCGGTTTATGATACCTGGAGCCCGGGTCCCCTGAGGGTGAGGATGGAAGCCAAACCCATTTCTTCCCCGAACCCCCTAACTTCTAAATTAGTCGTTAGTGAATAATATAGCGTAGAGCGTACAGCGTTTAGCGTATAGGATATTAGTTACCCAGTTACCCGGTTTGCCGGTTAGCCAGTTAAAATACAGGTTGCAAGATTATTTAGTTAACCTGTTTACCGGTTACCCGGTTGGCCAGTTATAAGATAAACCCGTAGGACAGGCGTCTCGCCTGTCTATGATGCTATTTCCGTTTCTTTCTTATGTCATTCCCATGGAAATGGGAATCCATCTTAGTCATTGCGAACCCTGATTTATCAGGGTTCGGCAATCTCGTCTATAAACTAAACACCAGTTTCGTATTTTAACTAACAACTATTCACAAACGACTAATTTAACCGATAAACTGTCTAATAATCTTTATCTTAACTAGCTAACTAATTAACCGCTAACTAACTAACTAACCAAATTAATATTCCACTATCGTAAAAGATGAATTATTC
>JAHJOY010000101.1 GCA_018819665.1 bacterium | reverse complement strand
TACTCCATAAGTTTCCTTTAATATAGATTCTAATCGAGGATGTGCATATTTTATTTCTACAATTCCCTTCTTCCTATTAATGAAATCCTCGATCATACCGCTCCCCAAAGGCCCTGGTCTATACAATGCCAGCAAGGCAGTAATATCTTCTATATTTTCAGGCTTTAATCTTTTAACTAAATCTCTCATCCCCTCACTCTCTAATTGGAAAATACCAGCACAGTTTCCTTTAGACAACATCTTGTATACTTTTTTATCATCCAAAGGAATCTTGTTTATATCAATCTTTTCTCCCCGAGTATGTTTTATTATTTTTAAGGCATTGCTTATAACAGTCAGAGTGCGAAGTCCTAAAAAATCCATCTTTGATAATCCCAGTTCTTCTAATTCAGCCATAGCATATTGGGTGCATATTTCTCCTTCTGCTGTCTTTTGTAGAGGAACATAATCAGTCAGTGGCTTTCGAGAAAGAACTATACCCGCAGCATGAGTAGAAGCATGTCGTGCTAAACCTTCTAAAGAAGAAGCCGTCTCAATTAATTTTTTTATATCCTCATCGTTTTTCATTAACTCTTTGAGTCGGCTTTCCATCTTTAAAGCCTTTTCGATGGTAATATTGGGTTCCCAGGGGATCATTTTAGCGATAGTATCCACTCGAGCATAGGGAATTCCTAAAGCTCTTCCCACATCTCTAACAGCAGCTCTGGCTGCCATAGTACCAAAAGTAATTATCTGAGCTACTTTATCATTACCATATTTTTTAGAAACATATTCAATTACTTCTTCTCTTCGTTCATAACAAAAATCAATATCAAAATCTGGCATACTGATTCTTTCAGGATTTAAAAATCTTTCAAACAGCAATCCGTATGTTATAGGGTCAATATTGGTAATATTTAGACAATAGGCAACTAAGCTCCCTGCTGCAGAACCTCGGCCAGGTCCCACCATAATTCCCTTTTCTTTGGCGTATCTTACAAAGTCCCACACAATTAAAAAATAAGGTTCAAATTCCATCTTTTTAATAACTGAAAGTTCGTACTCCAACCTCTCCTCTAATTGTTTTGTAACCTCAGAATATCTCTCATTAAGCCCTTTATAGCAAAGCTCTTTTAAATAAGTGTTAACGTTATGTTCAGGAGGAACTTTAAATTCTGGTAATTGAGCGTGCCTAAAATCAATTTCTAAATTACATTTTTCGGCAATGCGGATAGTGTTTTCGAGGGCTCGAGGAACTTCTGAGAAATTTTTATTCATTTCCTCTGGAGAATTAAAATAAAATGCATCGGTAGCAAATTTTAAACGTTTGGGGTCACTTAAATTAGTGGCTGTTTGGATACAAAGTAAAATTTCGTGGGCTCGAGCATCTTCCTTATTTATATAATGAATATCATTGCTCGCTACTACAGGAATAGAGAGTTCCTTGCTTATCTCAATGAGATTTTCATTTACAATTTCCTGCTCGGGAATGCCGTTTTCTTGTAGTTCTAAATAAAAATTATCTTCTCCAAAAATATCTAAAAAATCAAGTGCCACTTCTTTTGCTTTCTTAATATTTTTCTGTAAAATGCATTGAGAGATTTCTCCTTTTAAGCAGGCTGAAAGAGCAATTAGTCCATTGCTATGTTCTCTTAATATTTCTTTATCAATTCTTGGTTTATAATAAAAACCTTCCAGATAAGATAAAGTAACTAACTTTATTAAATTTTTATAGCCTTCATTGTTTTTAACCAGCAGTATTAGATGATGAGGGGTTTCTTTTCTTTGGGAGGATTTATCAAACCTACTTTGGTGGGCAACATACATTTCGCAACCTATTATGGGTTTTACTCCCTGTCGAATAGCTTCTTTGTAGAATTGTATAGCTCCATACATAACCCCGTGATCGGTAATAGCTAAGGCAGGCATCTTATGCTTTTTAGCTTGAGCTACTAATTCTGATATTCGGCAGGCTCCATCCAATAGACTGTATTCAGTATGTACATGTAGGTGAACAAAGTTTGCGTGCCACATAATAATAACCCCCAGCTTGTATCTCGTATCTCGTGAATCGTATTTCGTATATAGTATAGCGTAGAGCGTTTCGTTATTTAAAAAATACCTGCGCCAGTTTCCACCATTTTTTATCTACCACTTTAAGTTTACTTACCGCCTTTTCTAAAGGTACTCCTATTACTTCACTGCCTTTAAGGGCGGCTATATAGCCAAACTTTCCTTGAGCAATCAGATCTACCGCAGTCACTCCGCACCTAAGACCTAAGATACGGTCAAAAAGAGTTGGTGAACCCCCTCTTTGAATGTGACCTATTACTGCATGTCGAGTTTCAATGCCAGTATTCTTTTTTATCAAATCAGCCAGGAGATTTCCCACTCCTCTATTGCGTAATATCATATGTCCAAACTGGTCTAAACTTTCCTTCTCGACATCTATTCCAGGAAGTATTACTCCTTCCGATATTACCACAGAAGCATACTTGTTCTTTTTATAGACTTCCTTTAAGTGCTGACACATCTTCTTTATATCTGCTTTTTCTTCGGGAATAAGGGTCCAATCTGCACCAGAAGCCATACCGGTAAATAAAGCAACCCAACCGGCATGTCTTCCCATTACTTCTAAAACCATTATTCTGCGATGAGAGCGTCCACTGTCTTGAAGACTTCGCATCGCCTCAATTGCCCAGGTGACTGAGCTATCGAACCCAAAAGTATAATCTGTCCCGCTAAGATCATTGTCCATAGTCTTGGGAGCACCAACCAACTTAACATTTTCCTCTTTAAATAATTTATTAGCTACACTTAAAGTATCTTCTCCGCCAATAGCTATTATCGCATCTAATTTGAACTTTTTTATTGAATCAAGGACCTGTTTAATACCATTATCTATTTTATAAGGATTTAATCTCGAGGTCCCTAAAACAGTTCCTCCTCTATCAACTATTTCCTTTACTTCACTTAAAGATAGGGGGCTTATATTTCCCTTTACCAATCCCTTCCATCCTTCTTGAATACCATAGACTTCATAATTATAATCCTGGGCACGGTAAACTGCTCCTCTAATAGTCGGATTTAATCCGGAACAATCTCCTCCTCCGGTTAAAATGCCTACTCTTTTAATCATATTCATCACGCCTTTCCATTACAACCAAAAACTCTCATTCTATCTCTTATGATTTCTTTGGCTGCCTCTTTTGCTGGTCCTAATATTTTGCGGGGATCTATCTCTTCAGGATTTTTCTCTAATATCTCTCTCATTTTCTTGACAAAATAAAGACGAATTCTGGTATCGATATTGATCTTGCATATTCCTGCGGCAATACCTTTTCTAACTTCTTCGTCATTAGCTCCTGAAGCACCGTGCAAAACCAAGGGAACACCAGTCAATTCCCTAATTTTTTCAATTCGAGGAATGTCTAATTTTGCAAAAGGAGTACGACATCCATGAATCGTTCCCACAGCAGCAGCAAGAAAATCAATTTCTGTCAGCTCTACAAATTTCGCAGCTTCCTCTGGAACAGCCATGCTCCCTTTTACTTTCTCTAAAGCAACCCCTGGTTCATCACTATCACCCATCTTACCTATCTGGCCTAATTCTGCTTCTACCGGAATGCCACAGGTATGAGCCATCTCCACTACTTTTTTGGTCATCTTTACATTTTCATCGAATGGTAATTTTGACCCATCATACATTAGAGAGGTAAACCCTGCTCTTAAACATTTTATATTTTGGTAATAATCTGTACCGTGATCTAAATGTAAAGCTACTGGTACTTTTGCTTTTTCAGCCATAACTTTAACCATAGCTACAATACTTTCTAACCCCGCATATTTTATAGCTCCCTGAGAAGCTTGCAAAATCACCGGCGCTTTTTCTTCCTCGGCGGTTTCTACTATTGCCTGAATAATCTCCATATTATTCGCGTTAAAGGCACCAACCGCATACCTTTCTTTTTGTGCTTTTTTCAACATCTCTTTAGTGGTTACAAAAGACATCTTTTTCTCCCCTTTCTTTTTTGTTCTATCTATAATTAACTAATTATAGATATTGTCTTATTTTTTAATTTTACTTGATAACTTTTAAATTTTAATTATTATAGCTTTTTTAATTTT
>JAHJOY010000100.1 GCA_018819665.1 bacterium | reverse complement strand
GACAATGGGAAAAATAAATAAAATGAAAGAGGGTGAAGAACAGGTAATAAGTAGAATCTTGGCTTGAGAGAAAGAAAAATTTTAAATTGATCCAAGTAAGTTTTTCTAAAAACCTAAAAGGTTTAAACCGGAAAGAATTGAGTTATTTTTTTAATGTTTACAACAATTGTTGCATTGGCTGACATTAATTGGCGTCAATTTGAAGGAGTAGAGATTCGTTTATTAATGAACAAACATCCCTTTACCACATTTATTGAACCAAAGCTTCCCGAATTTGAAGGAAAGACAGGCATTAAAGTAACTATGGAAGTATACCCGGAAGATCAATTCCGTGATAAGCGTCTTATTGAATTAAATGCGGGAGGAAAAGTTGACGGTTACATGATTATGCCCGGACAAGCTAAGCTCCACTATTGGAAAGCGGGATGGTTAGCTCCCCTTGAAGGATATATGACTGATCCTGATTTAACCGATATAAAAGAGTGGGATTTAGGAGACTTTTTTGCTGGTCCGATGAAAGGCGCAAGAATAGAAGGACATCAGATTGGAGTAGTTATCAATGCTGAAGCTTCTTTACTCTCATATCGTAAGGATCTATTTGAAAGATTTAATGTAAAAGTTCCAGAAACAATGGAAGAACTAGAGGAAGCTGCTAAATTCTTCCACAAGAAAGTTGTAGATGAAAAAGAGATGATAGGGATTACCTTAAGAGGCAAAGACGCTGCAGCGACTTCTCAATTTGTAGATTTCCTCTATAGTTTTGGTGGTTCTTGGACAGACGAAAAAGGAAATGCCAATATTGCCTCAGCTGAAAGTGTAGAAGCTTTCAAGTTCTATGGTAAGTTGCTAAGAGAATATGGACCAAAGGGAGCTACTATGTATCACTGGGCAGAGAGTACTTCCACTTTTATGGATGGTACTGCAGCTATGATTTTTGATGCCAATGTATTTAAGTCTCTTTATGAAAACCCAAAGGAATCAAAAGTTGTGGGCAAGGTAGGCTATACTACTATCCCGGCAGGACCAGGGGGGAAGCTCCCACATGTTTCTAACTGGAGTCTGGCAGTTTCTGGAGCGGCCACACCTGAATGTCAGAAAGCGACTTGGCTCTTTATTCAGTGGGCAACCAGCAAAGAAAATGTATTAGGTTCCTTTTTGTCTGGAGTACCGGCAGGACGTGAATCATCCTGGAATGACCCTGCCTTTGTTTCCACAGATAAGACTCCGGATTGGACAAAAGGTTCTCTCGATTCCTTTGCAATCGGCCAACCTCAGTGGAACCCACCTGTTTTAAATGTTTCTGAAATTAGAGATATCGTTGGACAGGTTATTGTAGATAGCATTGAAGGTAAAGATGTAGCGAATTCTGCTAAGGCAGCTGCAGAATTAATGAATAAAAAGATGGAAAAATAGCCAAAAAAGTATAGATATAAATATACTGGTAAATAAAAAATTGAAAAAACTCAAGAGGGCAGGTTTAAAACCTGCCCTCTTGAATAAGAAAGTTCATCAACATTTATGAAGAAACTGAAAGAAAATATTATTAATTTTTTAGACAACCATATGCCCATTGTTTTTCCTGCTCCGGCGATGATTACTTTATTTATTGTTGTAATATTTCCTATTATATATAATATCTACATGTCTTTTAATAAATGGAAGATCGGGTTGGGCTCTCCAAAATTTATAGGTCTACAAAATTATATCGAAGCTTTTTCGGATCCTCGCTTTTGGAATGGACTAAAAGTTATGTTTTTCTTCAGCAGCCTATCTCTGTCTTTAGAAATAACTTTGGGATTACTCATTGCGGTATATTTTAATAAGGAATTTAAGGGAAGTAATTTTGTGCAGACTATTTATATATTCCCTTTTGCTGCCACACCCGTAGCCATTGCTTTAATCTGGCGCATTATGTTAAATCCACAAATAGGGGTGTTAGACTATTTCTTAAATCTCGTTGGTCTTCCCGGGAGCCTCTGGATCAGTGACGCAAGGACGGTTATAATTTCTTTGGTGTTGGTAGATGTGTGGAAATGGACCCCTATGATTGTTCTTATTATCCTGGCAGGCTTAAAATCCCTCCCCAAGGACCCTTACGAAGCAGCTGTTATTGATGGAGCAAATGCTTTTCATATTTTTTCTTATATTACTGTGCCCTTGATTCAACCAGTACTTATTACTGCTCTCACCTTGAGGTCTCTGGATAATCTAAAAGAGTTTGATATTATTTATACTATTACTCAAGGTGGCCCCGGCATTGCCTCGGAAACACTTTATCTTTATTCTTACAAAACGGCTTTTAGTTTTTTCAATGCAGGTTATGGTTCAACACTGATAATAATTGTTTTTTTATTGGTGTTATTATTTAATGTGGCTATGAACAAAATTCGTTATAGAACGGAAGGGCCGTAGATATGAATAAAACTAAAATTTATAAAATATTGTTTTATATCGGTATGATTATACTTATTATACCTCCCATATTTGTTTTTGCCTGGATGATTATGATCGGTTTAAAGACTGGTGTTCAGAATATTGAATATCCTCCACTTTTTATATTTAGGCCAACTTTAGAAAATTTTAAAGCTGTTTTTCAGCAGCATAATTTTTTAAAATATTTAACTAATAGTTTTATCATTGCAACTTTTGCTACTTTGATTTCTCTTTTTATAGGCCTTCCAGCAGCTTATTCTATTGCCCGATATAAACAAAGAAATCTAAGCCTTGGTATTCTTGTAGCTCGCATGACCCCTTTTGTAAGTTATTTATTGCCCTGGTATATAATTTTCCGTAAACTTAATCTTATTGATACCTTTACTGCCTTGATTACCACGCATTTAATAATTACCTTGCCTATGATTATCTGGCTTATGATTGCCTTTTTTGAGGGAGTGCCTATCGAATTAGAGGAAGCAGCTCTTATAGATGGGTGTGTTCGCTCAGAAACTTTTTTACGTATTGCTATACCACTTTCTAAAAATGGGATTATTACTTCAGCAATTATATCTTTTATTTTCTCCTGGAATCAATTCTTATTTTCTTTGATATTATCCGGACCAAAAACAAGGACTGTTCCAGTAGCTGTATATAATTTTATGTCCTATGGTAAGATTGACTGGGCAGGAATTGGAGCTGCAGCAACAATAATTGTTTTTCCAGTCTTAGTTTTTGCATTTTTTGCAAAAAATAAGATTGTAGAAGGTTTAACCAAGGGTGCTCTTAAAGGATAAATTACTAAATTCCCTAAACTCATTCCATTAGAAGGAAAATGAGGAAAATGGGGTCAGGCTTCACAAGTTCACAAAATGTGACAGGGGAGATAGTGTAAAATTTTAGTGGGGGGTTTTGAAGAAAAAGACTTGCCAGGAGATAAATAAAAAAGGTAGACTTACCTCAAGAGCAAAAAGAAAAGGGACACATCCTATTTTATAAATTATTAAGGCTTTGGTATAATAATTGAAAGCCAGAGAGAGATATATCCGAACTGGTTTGGATATAAACGGGTTAGCTGAAATACCAAAGGAGGAAAACAAATGGCAGTTAATTGGATAGACACATCGAAATTACCGTTTAATAGCTTATTGCTTCTTGAATCTATACAAATTAGCTGGTTTCCAGGATGGCTTCCAGAAAAAGAGTTTGCCATTGCTTTACGAGCTAATCCAATAGTAGAATGGTTTTTGAGAAATAAATGTCCAGAGATAAGAAATTGGTTAGATAAAATTGTTTCTTTGGAGACTGGGAAATGCAATAAAAATGATATACACAAGGCAGAACAGACAATCTTGAATTCAATCAATGATCTTTTGACCTATGTGATAGATCCATCAATATATGATGCTCAACCTTTTCTTCAATGGGATCCATCTGAATTAACATCAATAGTTGACTTTAATGGAAAAATTATTATAGATGTTGGTGCCGGGACAGGAAAAATAACTTTTATTGCTGCACTAAAGGCTCAGGCGGTCTATGCCATAGAGCCAGTTGCTAATTTGCGCTTTTATTTGAAACAAAAAGCGAAGAAAAAGGGGATAAGCAATGTATTTCCTATTGATGGTTTGATAACAGATATTCCTTTTCAAGATAATTTTGCAGATATAGTTATGGGAGGCTATGTATTTGGAGATAACAAAGAAGCGGAGCATAAGGAAATGGAGAGGGTTACAAAGAAGGGCGGTATAGTTATATATTGTCCCGGGAATGATGATTTGGATAAT
>JAHJOY010000099.1 GCA_018819665.1 bacterium | reverse complement strand
GTATTGCGTACCGAGTATTGCGTTCAAATTTATTTAGACAGATTTAACTTTCATTAATACTGACTCGGTAAATCGAGCCCTTACAGATTGCTCATTACGGGCAGACACAAGGTCTGCCCCTACATGTTATGCATTATTATTTTCTCCATGAGATACGAACCTGTCTTCTGGCTTCAGCTTTTTTAACCGGTAACCAGCTAACCAGATAACCAACTAACTATTTAATAAATAGAGGAACAAACACCAGAGCGACTATGGACATAACTTTAATCAATATATTCATAGAAGGACCGGCAGTATCTTTAAGAGGATCGCCTACAGTATCACCTATAACAGCGGCCTCATGGACTTTTGTGCCTTTCCCCCCATAATTTCCCATTTCAATATATTTTTTGGCATTATCCCAAGCTCCTCCGGAATTGGCCATCATTATAGCCAACAATACTCCTACTAACACCGCTCCAATCAACATACCCCCCAAGGCTTCAGGACCAAGAACTAATCCTACTGCTATAGGTGATACTATGGCTAACAACCCGGGCAATACCATCTCTTTTAAAGCTCCTTTAGTGCTAATATCTACACATCTCGCAGAATCCGGTTTAGCCTTTCCCTCTTTCAGGCCAGGTATTTCTCTAAATTGCCTTCGAACTTCTTCTATCATTAAGAAAGCTGTTTTCCCTACCGCATTTATGGCTAAAGCAGAAAAAAGATAAGGCAAAAGACCACCTATAAACATCCCTGCTACCACTATCGGATTAGTTATGCTTATGGTTTCTAATCCTACAGATTTACAATAAGCTGAAAATAGAGCCAAAGCAGTTAATGCTGCTGAACCGATAGCAAAACCTTTTCCGATAGCAGCTGTAGTATTTCCTACAGCATCTAATGAATCGGTAATTTTTCGAACCTTGGGATCCAGCCCGGCCATTTCGGCAATTCCACCCGAATTATCAGCAATCGGACCATAGGAATCAACGGAAACCGTCATACCGATTATCGAAAGCATCCCTACCGCGGAAACAGCAATACCGTAAAAACCGGCGAATTTATAGGAAACTAAAACTGTAAGGGCAATCACGATTAGTGGTATAGCGGTACTTTGCATACCGACAGCCAATCCCGAAATAATGGTAGTTGCTGCTCCGGTAAGTGATGATTTAGAAATTGATTTTACCGGAGGATAATGGTAAGAGGTATAATATTCAGTTATTAATCCGATAATTATACCGGCAATCAATCCAGCGGCAGTGGCATAAAATACATTTAAACTATTAAATAAAACATTAGAAAGAAAAGCAGAAGCAATAATAACTAAAAAACCGCTTGCCAAAGTTCCTTTGGTTAAGGCATTATGTAAATTCTTTTCACTTTTAGTCTTTACAAAAAAAGTGCCTATAATAGAAGAAATTGCCCCACAAGCAGCCAACAATAGAGGGAACATAATTCCCTTAGTCCCTTCAAATAATAATCCACCCAAAATCATAGTGGAAATAATTGAACCTACGTAAGATTCAAACAGGTCTGCACCCATTCCTGCTATATCTCCTACATTATCTCCTACATTATCAGCGATAACTGCCGGATTACGAGGGTCATCTTCGGGTATCCCTACTTCCACCTTTCCCACTAAATCAGCTCCCACATCTGCTGCTTTAGTAAATATTCCTCCACCTACTCTGGCAAACAAGGCTATAGAGCTTGCGCCTAAAGCAAACCCATTTATAATTTCCGGTTCTCTGATGAAGTAATATAAAATGCCTAAACCTAATAGTCCAAAACCTGCTACCGACATACCCATCACTGCACCGCCGGAAAAGGCAATTTTAAATGCTTTGGTTATTCCTCCCTCTATAGCAGCATGAGCAGTCCTCGAATTTGCTTTAGTAGCAATTTTCATTCCGGTTAAACCTGCCAATCCGGAACAAATTGCCCCCATCACAAAAGATAAGCTGGTAATTGGGCTCCTCACCCAGCCCAGTATAAGACTAACTATGATAATAAAAAATACCAAAACGCTATATTCTCTTTTTAAAAAAGCCATAGCTCCCTGTTCAATCATATTTGATATTTCTTTCATTAATTCATTTCCCGGTTTTTCTCTAATTACCTTCATAGAAAGAAATACAGCAAATATGAGGGCAATTATGCCACTTAAAGGAATTAATAGTTCAATTTGCATATATTATTTTATCCTTTCTTTTTATTTACATTTCATTTTCTTATTTTCTAAAATTTTCTAATGGGAGAATTGGCCAATTGGATAATCGGTGAATCATTTTTGTTTTATCTCTAATTTTTTTTCTTTTATTACCGCCTGGGCAGCTGCTAATCGGGCAATGGGAACTCTAAAAGGCGAACAACTCACATAGTTTAAGCCCACAGAATGAAAAAATTCTATCGATTGTGGTTCTCCGCCGTGCTCTCCGCAAATCCCTACTTCTAAGTTAGGACGGGTTTCCCTTCCTAACTTTGTACCCAGCTTAACTAATTGTCCTACTCCTTCGCGATCTAAAACCTCAAAAGGATTATCTTCTAAAATTTTATCATCAACGTATTTTACTAAGAATTTTCCTTCAGCATCATCCCGGCTTATACCAAAAGTTGTCTGGGTTAAATCATTGGTACCGAAAGAAAAGAATTCAGCTTCTTCTGCTATCTTATCAGCAGTTAAAGCAGCCCGTGGTAACTCAATCATAGTCCCCACTTTATATTCTAATTTTACCCCTGCAGATTTTATCTTTTCATCGGCAATTTTTCTGGCTCTTTTGCATATCGGTTTAAACTCGTTTATATGACTAACCAGAGGAATCATTATTTCAGGTTTTACTTTTATTCCCTTTTTAGTTAATTCTATCGCAGCCTCAATTATAGCTTTTACCTGCATCTCATATATTTCCGGGTATAATAAACCTAATCTGCATCCTCTAAGTCCTAACATTGGATTCATTTCGTGTAAAGATTTAATTATTTCTAATAGTTTTTCCTTTTTAGCAAGTTCTACTGAATCTATATTTTTTAATTTTAAAGTATTCACTTCTATTAAAGTATCTTCCAGATTGGGTAAAAATTCGTGAAGCGGGGGATCGAGAAGTCTGATAATCACCGGTAATCCTTCCATAGCCTTTAAAATGCCCAAAAAATCATCCTTCTGTATAGGCAGTAATTTTTCTAAGGCCTCTGCTCTGCTTTTTTGGGTATCGGCCATTATCATTTTTTGTACAATAGGTAACCGGTCTTGTTCCATAAACATATGCTCTGTTCTGGTAAGTCCTATACCTTCCGCCCCTAATTCTCTAGCCTTTTTCGCATCTTCCGGTGTATCGGCATTAGCGTATACACCTAAGCGTTTTACTTCGTTAGCCCAGGATAGCAGGGTTTCAAATTCCTTGCTCATTTTCGGTTCAATGGTAGGAACTTTTCCCAGAAATACTTCACCGGTTCCGCCATCTATAGTGATAAATTCATCTTTTTTTATTACTAAATCATTAACAGAAATAATCTCTTTTTTTGTATTAATATTTAAAACACTACAACCGGCTACACAAGCCTTCCCCATGCCTCTTGCTACTACTGCCGCATGACTGGTCATACCTCCTCTGCTGGTAAGGACACCCTGGGCTTCTACCATACCATGGATGTCATCTGGAGTAGTTTCTGTTCTTACCAATATTACCCTTTCTCCTTCCTTTCCTAATTCCTCTGCTTCATCAGCGGTGAAGACCACTTTTCCATAAGCAGCACCCGGAGAAGCCGGTAATCCCTTGGCAATTACTTCCACTTTTGCTTTTGGATCTATTCTTCTATGTAAAAGTTGATTTAATTGATTGGGTTCTATCCTTAAGATTGCCTCTTCTTTGGAAATTATTCCTTCTTCTACCATATCAACAGCAATTTTAAGAGCGGCCTGGGCGGTCCTTTTCCCGGTTCTGGTCTGTAGCAAGTAAAGTTTTCCTTTTTCTATGGTAAATTCATAATCTTGAACATCTCTATAATGTTTTTCTAAAAGTGTAACTATTTTAATAAGTTCTTCATATACTTCCGGTAAATCGTTTTTGAGATTAGATAAAGGCAAAGGTGTTCTGATACCTGCAACCACATCTTCTCCCTGGGCATTCAGAAGATATTCTCCGTAATCTTCTTTTTCTCCGGTAGAAGGATTTCTGGTAAATCCAACCCCTGTTCCTGAATCTTCTCCCATATTGCCAAAAACCATCTCTTGAACATTTACTGCTGTCCCCAAATCATCGGGAATTTTATTAATCCTACGATAAGTTACCGCCCTTTTAGTGTTCCAGGAATTAAACACAGCATCTATAGCCATCTTTAATTGAGCTTTAAGTTCTTGAGGAAAATCTTTTCCGGTCTCTTTTTTAATCAGTTTTTTGTATCTCTCCACTAATATTTTCAGACCTTCACAGTCAATTTCCGTATCTAATTTTATTTTAAGTTCTTTTTTGAGCTCTTCCAAAAGAAATTCAAACTTATCATGCTCAACGCCCAAAACTACATTTCCAAACATCTGCATAAATCGTCGATAACTATCGTAAGCGAAACGCTCATTTTTTGTTTTTTCGACAATTCCCTGAATAGTAACATCATTTAATCCTAAATTTAGAATTGTATCCATCATACCGGGCATGGAAATTAGTGCACCGGAACGAACTGAGACTAACAAAGGATTTTTGGAATCTCCAAATGCTTTTTTAGATATCTGTTCTAACTTCTTTAAATTTTCCTCTATCTGCTCCTCTAATCCTTGAGGGTATTTTTTTTCTTTTTTATAATATTCAACACATACCTCTGTAGTTATAGTAAATCCCTGAGGAACGGGAAGGCTTATTCGGGTCATTTCTGCCAGACCTGCACCTTTTCCTCCTAAAATGGATTTCATATCCCCTTTTCCTTCATCAAAAAAATAGACATATTTCTTCGTACTCATTTTTCCTCCTTGATAATTTTAAGTATATTTGTGGCAATGTCTTCTATGGCCATATTGGTTACGTTAATTATCGGACATCCGATTTTTTTATAAATACTATCTGCATATTTTAACTCTTTAATTACTCTTTCTTTTTTATTATATACGCCCTCGTCTGGCAGCCCCAATGCCTTTAATCGTTCACTTCTTATCTCAATTAATTTATCGGGGTCCATAGTTAAACCAACTACTTTCTCCGGCGGTAAACTAAATATTCCGGCTGGCGGTTCAAATTCAAAATCTAATACTATATTGGCCACCTTTATCCCTTTATGGGCAAGATACATACTAAGTGGTGTTTTTGAAGTTCGAGAAACCCCTAATATTACCAGATCAGCTTTGGATAACTCTAATTCTCTCTGGCAGGCATCGTACTTCACCGCAAATTCCATTGCTTCCATTCTTTTAAAATATTCTTTATCTATTTTTCTAATAATTCCCGGTTCTAATTTAGGTCTGATTCCGCTTATCCTTTCAATATTTTCCATAATTGGACCAAGCATATCGAAGGAAACAACAGATTGCTTTCTAGATTCCTCTTTCAAAAATGATCTTAATTCTGGTTTTACAATAGTATAGATTATAAAGCCTTTTTCTTTATTGATTTGACTTATTATCCCTGTAATATCTTTTTCAGATTCAATGTGGGCAAACAATTTCAACTTAATATCATTAGAATCAAACTGACTAAGCGCAGCATGTACTACAGTTTGAGCAGTTTCGCCGGTAGAATCAGAAATTATATAAACAGTAGGTCTATATTCGACACTCTCCATAATCATTCCCTCCTTTCTTTTGTAGAAACAATCTTGGATAAATCAGTTACCTGATTAAATAATATTCCTATTTTCTTGATAAGTGCAATCCTATTCTTTCTGATCTCCTTATCTTTGTCCATTACCAATACCTGGTCAAAAAACTCATCAACCGGTTCGCATAAATCTCCTAATAACTTAAATACTTTTTTGTACTCTTTGTTATAAATAAATTCCCTTGTTCGCGAATAAATACTTTCATAATTATGATATAAACTTAACTCTGCTTTTTCCTTTAATAGTGATCGGTCAATCTCGGTTTCTTCATTATTTTTTGATAAATTTAATACCCTGCTTGATGAGTTGAGTATTTTTCTAAAAATGGGCTGATTATATAATTCCTCTATAGTTTTTATCCTATGTTTAATATCAACTACATCTCCATCGCTATCGACAGCCAAAACTGCATCAATGACATCATAGCGAATTCCCTCTTCTAAGAAGATATTTTTTGCTCTTTGTTTGAAAAAACTTAATATCTGGGATACAATCTCATTTTCATCAATTTTTAATTCCACCAAAACACTTTCTTTGTATAAGGATAAAGATTTCCGAATAATATCTTTTAACGAAATTTGCAGGTTATTTTTCAAAATTATGGCAATTTTCCCGCGAGATTGTCTTCTCAATCCGTAAGGGTCCTGTGATCCTGTTGGGATTAAGCCCGTTACGAAACAGCCAATAATACTATCCACTTTATCAGCAATCCCTAAAATCATACCACTTTTGGTTAGGGGTAACCTATCCCCTGAAAAACGGGGGAGATAATGTTCAAAGATAGCTTCCGCTACCTCTCTTCTTTCACCAGATAAAACCGCATATTCTTTCCCCATTATTCCCTGTAATTCCGGAAATTCTTTTACCATTTCAGTAACCAAATCTGCTTTGCATAAATGAGCAGCCCTTAAAAGATCTTCTTTCACTTTCTGTTCAACCTGCAAACTATCTGAAATGTAGTCACACAGCAATTCTAATCTCTCTGTTTTATCAAAAAGGCTTCCCAGATTTTCCTGGAAAATAACATTTTTTAATTTATCCACCCTTTTCTCTAAAGGAATCTTTTGGTCTTCCTGGTAGAAAAATTTTGCATCTTCCAACCTGGCCCTGAGAACATTTTCGTTACCCTCTCTAATTTTAGAGGCATATTTCTTGAAGTTATTGATAATTACAATAAATAGAGGAAGCAATTCATCTTTGTTTTTAAAAATAGGAAAATATTTTTGATGTTTTTCCATAACTACGGTTAAGACATCCTTGGGTAATTCTAAATATTTTTTATCATATTTTCCTAAAATTGCATTGGGATATTCAACTAAATAAATTATTTCCTTTAACTGTTTTTCATTTATTATTTTTTCCCCACCAATTTCCTTAATTATCTGTTTTATATCTGTTTTAACTATATTTTCTCTAATCTGGGGATCGACTATTACATAGCTTTTTTCTAGTTTCTTGAAATATTCCTGAGTAGAAGATATTTTGATTTTTTGGGGCGCCAAAAGTCTATGACCATAAGTAATATTTTCAGAATCTAAACCATTTAGATTGAACTTGATTATTTCTTTTCCATACAGGGCAAGTATCCATCTTATAGGACGGATAAATCGCAATGATCTTTCTCCCCAGCGCATTGATTTAGGAAATTGCATGCCCTTTATTATTTCAGGAAATATCCGGGATAATATTTCAATAGTTGGCTGGCCTATTATGGATTTGGGGGCAAAAATATATTTCCCTTTTTCGGTATCTTCGACAATTAAATCCTCAACATTTACCCTCTGGCTTTGGGCAAACTTTAGGGCAGGTTTTTGGGGTTGTGAATCTTTATTGTAAGCAATTGAATAGGCAGGTCCTTTAATTTTTTGAAAAATGTCTTCCTGTTTTTCGTTAATGTGGAAGATGAATAATATTAATCTTCGAGGAGTGCCATAAACCTTTATTTCTTTATAATTTATTCTGGCTTCTTCTAAATATTTTTGTGCTAACTGATTTAAATCTTTTAGGGCATTCTCCATATACTGCGCCGGTATTTCTTCGGTTCCAATTTCTAAAATTACATTCTCCATTAAATTTTATCCTCTGCCTGATCTTTTATTACTTAATTAAGGGAAAACCTAATCTTTCCCTCTGCTTTATGTATTCTTCTGCACATAATCGGGCAATATTTCTTACCCGGGAAATATATCCTGTTCTTTCTGAAACGCTAATTGCTCCCCGGGCATCTAATAAATTAAAAGTATGGGAACATTTTAATATATAGTCATATGCCGGCAAAGTCAGCTCTATTACTATTAATCTTCCGGCTTCTTTTTCATATATATTAAATAGGTTAAATAACATCGGTATGTCTGCTTCTTCAAAGTTATACTTAGATTGTTCTACTTCTGCTTGATGATGTATGTCTCTATAGGTAATATTTTTACCCCATTTTAAGTCAAAAACATTATCCACATCCTGAATAACCATACCTAATCTCTCTAACCCATAGGTTATTTCAACCGGGATAATATCTAAATCAAGCCCGCCAGCTTGCTGAAAATAAGTAAATTGAGTTATTTCTAAACCATCTAACCAAACTTCCCAGCCTAATCCCCAGGCACCCAGGGTAGGGGCTTCCCAATCACCTTCAATAAATCTTATATCATGCTCTTTTCTTAATATCCCCAAACTTTCTAAACTTTTAAAATAAATCTCCTGCACATTTTCAGGAGAAGGTTTTAATACAACCTGGAATTGATAATGCTGTTGTACTCTATTGGGATTTTCTCCATAACGTCCATCGGCAGGTCTACGAGATGGTTCAACATAAGCTACTTTCCATGGTTCGGGGCCTAATACCCTTAAAAAAGTGGTTGGGTTCATTGTTCCTGCCCCTTTTTCTGTATCATATGGCTGCTGAATGATACAACCCTGTTCACCCCAAAATTTTTGTAAATTAAAAATTATCTCTTGAAAATCCATATTAGCATCTCTTTCCCTTAATTATAAATAAAATTCCCTCTCATAGAGATTTTCTGAAAACCTATTATCTGTTAGAGAGAAGGACAATATTTTCTTTGTTAATATATCAAAATCGGCCTTAATTGTCAACGTAACTAAATATAGTATCGAGTATATAGTATTGAGTATCGAGTTAAGAAAGCGAAAGAAAAGATAGAAAAAGTAGCATTCTTCTTTCTATCTAACTAATCAGCTAACCAGGTAATAAGCTAACTAATTCTTATCGAGATACGATTCACGAGATACGAGATACGAAATTAGTTATTGAGTTCTGTCTTCTTCTTTCCTTACTATACGCTAAACGCTGTACGCTCCACGCTAATTCTCTGACCAACCAGCTACAGATATTTCAAAAATCCATCTGTTTTAAAACTTTTCTCCGAATGATAGGCTATATATAAATCAGTTATTTTCTCTAATTCTTTTATTTTTTCATCAGGAATGGTAGCGTTTGATATAGTAGATAAAGGTGTAATTAGTATTTTCCTTACTAATTTATTAAAATAAATAGAAACTTTAACACACCCTTCTTTATCTTTGACTATGCAATTATTACACAACAGTCCGCCTTCTTTTATATTAAAATACATCTCTTTTTGGTCTTCTACACCCTTGTTGCATCTGCAACAATGATTAAGTGAGGGTCTATATCCTAAAATTGACATAGTTTGCCATTTGAAAGATAAGGTCAGTAATTTTGGATCATTAGTTTCCCTCAAATAATGTAAAACCTCTTTTAGTAAATTAAACAGGCCAATATTTATCTCCCGCTCTTCGGTTAATTTATTAACTACCTCCACACAATTGGCAGCACAAGCAAATTTAATAACTTCTTTGCTCGCTGAGAAAAAAGATTCTAATATTTCGGCCTGACTGACAATATCAATATTTCTACCTTTATAAAACAAAAAGACAGAGTGAGTTAATAATTCTAAACTGCTTCCGAATTTACTTTTTGTCTTTCGGACTCCTTTGGCAATGGCGGTAATCTTACCGTAATTTTTGGTGTATATAGTAACAATTTTATCAGCTTCTTCATATTCCATGCTTTTTAAGACTATACCTTCTGTTTTATACAACATACTATAAGATAATCTCCGCTATAAAAGATCGTTTTTACCAAATGCCTCAGGAAGCAATTCTTTTATTTTTTTAATCTTAACATCTCCCTTTAAATTCGCCATAATCAGGGGAATATCTTCACTAAATTCTGATATTACCTGTCGGCAGGCCCCACAGGGAGAACAGGGTTTATCTGTATCACCAATAACAGCGATAGCTTCAAATTTAGTTGAGCCCTCCGAAATAGCTTTAAAAATAGCGACTCTTTCTGCACATACGGTCAAACCAAAAGATGCGTTCTCAATATTGCAGCCGGAAAATATTTTACCATCAGCGCAGAGAACAGCAGCTCCCACTTGGAATTTAGAATAGGGAGTATAGGCCTTTTTTCTGGCCTTTTCTGCTTCTTTAATTAATTTTTTAAATTCTTCTTTCACAGTATTTTCACCTTCTTTTCAGTGGGGTCAGGTCTTCACATTTGACATAACAAAAAAAATTAAATTATGTCAAATGTGAAGACCTGACCCCACTTACCACAGTTTATTTAAACCATACCTTTGTTTCCTCTGGCACCAAATGAATCCATATATTTCCCTGGTTTAAGTTTATAACATTCCCCTGTCTATCATAATATACAGTCGGGTG
>JAHJOY010000098.1 GCA_018819665.1 bacterium | reverse complement strand
TAAAAATATATTGTGTTTTAGATATTAAAAATTTAAATAGTCCTACGGGCAGACACAAGGTCTGCGCCCTACCACTAACCACTATTTTCCTATAACCTAAACGCTATTCTTCACGAGATACGATTCACAAGATACGAGATAGGAATTTGAACTATTTTTTTACTGACTATTTTGGTATAATAATTTTAAATGCTTTGGACTTATAAGGATGGGAGGTTGCAAGTTAGATGGAAAAAGGTTTAATCCAAGTTTATACCGGTGATGGAAAGGGCAAAACTACCGCCGCCTTAGGATTGGCACTTAGGGCAGCAGGTAGAAATATGAAAGTGTTGATAGTTCAGTTTATGAAAAAATGGGATTATGGAGAACTTCATTCGGTTAAATTAATTCCCAATATTACTTTAGAAACCTTTGGCACCAAAGAATTTATCTATAAAGGCAAGGCAAAAAAGATAGATTATGAGGAGGCAGAAAAGGCCTTTTCTTTTGGTATAGAAGGGATGCAAAGCGGCAATTATGATATAGTAATATTTGATGAACTCAATATGGCTCTCTATTATGAATTATTAGATTTAAAAGAAGTTATTCAAAAGATAAAGGGGAAACCCGATAAAATAGAAGTAGTTATCACCGGAAGAAGAGCCCCTGAAGAGATAATAGAGATTGCTGATTTAGTTACCGAGATGAAAGAGGTTAAGCACCCTTACCAAAAAGGGGTAGAGGCAAGAAGAGGAATTGAATATTAAAAAAGAAAAATTAAACAATTTACGAAAAATATTATCTGAAATGAGGAGTGTTTTGATTGCTTATTCGGGAGGAGTGGATAGTACTTTTTTATTAAAAGCAGCCCGAGAGGAATTAGGGGACAGAGTTATTGCGGTAACTGTAAAGTCAGAAATTCATCATCTTAGCGAGATAACTGATGCTAAGAAGATGGTGCAAAAATTTAAAGTGAAGCACCTGATTATTGATATTGAAATTTTATCAAATAAAAAATTTATCAACAATCCTAAAGAGAGATGTTATATTTGCAAAAAGGAAATATTCAGCCGAATAAGTGAAATGGCTAAAGAACTTAATTTGAATTTTGTGGCAGATGGCTCTAACTACGATGACCTTAGCGATTATCGCCCGGGGATGAAGGCGGTTAGAGAATTAAAGATAAGGAGCCCCCTGCAGGAAGCTCTTCTTACTAAAGACGACATCCGTCTTCTTTCTAAAGAAATGGATTTGCCCACCTGGGACAAGCCTTCTAATTCCTGTCTGGCTACCAGGATTCCTTATCAAGATGAGATAACTTTAGAAAAGTTGAAAAGAATAGAAAAGGCCGAAGGATTTTTTCATGATCTGGGAATTGAACAGGTAAGAGTAAGATGTCACAATAGGCTGGCAAAAATTGAAGTAGGGGAAAAAGACCTTCTATTTTTAATGGAAGAAGATTTAAGAAAAAAGATAATCTCTAAATTAAAACAATTGGGATTTATCTATATTGCCCTTGATTTGCAAGGATACCGAACCGGGAGCATGAATGAAGAATTAGAGCAGAAAGTTGAGGATTGAATAATGAGAAAAGAAGAGATTGAGAAAATATTACAGCAATTTAAATCCGGTCAAATAGAAATAGAAGAAGTGTTAGAGAAGTTAAAGCATTTCCCTTATGATGACCTGGGTTTTGTCAAAATAGATACTCAGAGACAATTACGAAAAGGTTTCCCGGAAGTTATTTTTTGTCAGAGCAAAACTTTAGAGCAGATAACTAAAATTGCAAAACGAATAAAGGAAACCGGAGGTAAATTTGTTGCTACCCGGGCTGCCCCCGAAGTATATCAAGAGATTAAAAAGATTATTCCGGAAGTAACTTACTTTAAAGAGGCCAGGATTGTAGCAATAGAAGAAAAGAAGAAAGTCAGTTCTAAATTTATTTTAGTGGTCAGCGGCGGTACTGCCGATATTCCCGTAGCCGAAGAAGCCGTAGTTATTGCTGAGTTGATGGGCAATAGAGTGGAACGTCTTTACGATGTTGGAGTAGCAGGTCTCCATCGACTTTTAACCAATTCAAAAAAATTGTTAGCCGCCAATGTTTTAATCGTGGTAGCGGGAATGGAGGGGGCTCTCCCCAGCGTAGTAGGAGGATTGGTAGACAAACCTATAATTGCCGTTCCCACCAGCGTAGGTTACGGGGCGAATTTTGGAGGGTTATCTGCTCTATTAACTATGCTTAATAGTTGTGCTCCCGGTTTAGCGGTAGTAAATATTGATAACGGGTTTGGAGCCGGTTATATGGCCAGCTTAATTAATCAGTTAAATGAGGTGAAGGAATGAAGATTGCCTATTTTGATTGTTTTTCCGGTATCAGCGGGGATATGACCGTCGGTGCCCTGCTTGATGCGGGATTAGAAATAGAAACATTAGAAAAGGAATTAAAAAAATTAGGTCTTTCCGGTTACCAATTAGAGGTAAACAAAGTAGTAAAAAAGGGAATTTCTGCAACTCAGTTTAAGGTAAAGATAAAAGAAGAAGGAGTGGAGAGAAGATTTAAAGATATTTTAACTATCTTTGAGAAGAGCAAATTAGATGAAGAAATTAAAAAAGAAACCAAAAAAATATTTTTTAATATAGCTCAAGCTGAATCTAAAATTCACCAAAAAGATATAGATAAAATCCATTTTCACGAAATTGGAGGATTGGATAGTATTATTGATGTTACTGCTGCAGTTATAGGAATAAAAACTTTAGGAATAGAGGAAATACATTCTTCCGCCCTGCCTGTGGGGAAGGGTTTTGTTAAATGTGCTCATGGGGTTATACCGGTTCCTGCCCCGGCTACTTTAGAATTATTAAAGAATATCCCAACTTATAGCGGGGGGATCGAGAGTGAGATGATTACCCCGACGGGGGCAGCAATTATCGGCACTTTAGCTAAAAGTTTTGGAGAAAGGCCTTTGATGAAAATAGAAAGGATAGGATATGGAGCCGGAGAGAAAGAATTTACTATTCCTAATCTTTTAAGGGTAAGTATAGGTGAGAAAATATTAAAAGATGAGAACTTAAAAGATGGTTATGTTAGCGATGAAGCTGTATTGATAGAGACTAATATTGATGATATGAACCCGGAATTTTATGATTATATTATGGAGCAATTATTTTCCCAGGGAGCTTTAGATGTATTTTTAACTCCTATCCAAATGAAAAAGAACCGTCCTGCCCATATGCTTAGTATTATTGTTTACGAACAAGATCTTAAGGAAATATTGGAAGTATTATTTTCAGAATCCACTACCTTGGGGGTAAGGATAAGAGAAATAAAAAGATTGAGACTGGCTCAGCAGAATTTTATTGCCGAAACAAAGTATGGTAAAATTAGGGTTAAGGTCGGTATTTTTAAAAGGGAAATTAAAAATATTGCCCCCGAATATGAAGATTGCAAGAAGATGGCCAAGCAGCACCAGGTTCCCCTTAAAGAAGTGTACGAAGAAGTTAAAAAGGTTGCTTATGACAAATTATTAGTCGTTAGTGAATAGTGAATAGTCGTTAGTATTAAATTAGCGTACAGCGTACAGCGGGTAGCGTATACATTTAGTTAGCTGGTTAGTTGGTTACCTGGTTAGCTAGTTAAGAAAATAGAATAAAGAAACCAGAAGGTAAGATAGTATCGAGTATCGAGTATCGAGTATCGAGTATATAGTATATAGTGAAGAAAAGAAGAGATAGAATTCAGGAGTCAGAAGATTATTAGCGTAGGACAGGCGTCTCGCCTGTCTACTTAATTGTAGGGGTTCGATTCATCGAACCCGCAATAATGACCGGGCGGACAGGAAAAAGATAGATTCCCGTTTCCACGGGAATGACAGAGGAAGTAGGGGCGGATAAATCCGTCGCCTACAACGCCAAACACTGTTTGAAAAAGTTTTGAATTTTGAATTATATATATTTATTTAATAAAGACATTAATAGGAGGAAATATTTTGTCTGAAAATGCAGAAAAGAAAGACAAAGACATAAAGATTGTTGAACTCTGTCGGGTTCCACGTGAAGATGAAGCCCTTGCTATTGAGAGTTTGTTGGCGAGCTGTAATATTAAATGTATCCTGCAATCAGATATTACCCGTTCAGTTTATCCTTTTACCATAGATGGATTAGCAGAAGTAAGTATTTTAGTCTCTGAAAGAGATTTTGAGAAAAGTAGAGGGATTATTAATAAAAGATAATTTTGTATTCATATTTCCCCCTCACCCTGGCCCTCTCCCTCCAGGGGAGAGGGGAGCACTCTAAGTAAAATTGGAGGTATTTATGTTAAAGGAAATTACTATCCAAACTAATACTCAAGCACAAATTTTAGATATAACCGCTCAAGTTCAAAATGCTGTAGGTGAAAGCGGAATTGCGGAAGGATTGTGTTGTGTCTTTATCCCTCATACTACTGCCGGAGTTACTATAAATGAAAATGCTGACCCGAGTGTTAAGCAGGATATAGTTATGGAGTTAAATAAAGTAATCCCTTTTGACGATAATTACAGTCACTTAGAAGGAAACTCCGCTGCTCATATCAAAGCGAGCATTATCGGGTCTTCGGTAAATGTACCCGTGAAAAATAATAATCTCCTTCTGGGAACCTGGCAGGGAATATGCTTTTGTGAATTTGATGGTCCCCGCCGAAGAAAATTTTATGTAAAAATTGTATAGGAAGAGTTAGCTGGTTAGCTAGTTACTTGGTTAATTAGTTAAAAGGATTAGCGTGGAGCGTACAGCGTATAGCGGATAGTGAAGAAAAAAGAGAAAGTAGGGGTTTGATTTATCAAACCTGCAAAAAAGTACCAATTTTTGTCATTGCGAGGAGCAACGCGACGAAGCAATCTCAAGCCGAAATTGCCACGCTCCCTACGGTCGCTCGCAATGACTTTGTTTTGTCAAAGACCGTCCCCTGTCAGGTTTTTAGAAAGTCGATAAACGTGTCT
>JAHJOY010000097.1 GCA_018819665.1 bacterium | reverse complement strand
TCTTTTGATGAATACTAACCCAAACATAAGCCTAAAAAAATTTACCTGGGATTATCCAGTTAACAAAAAAGCTATTATTAGAAAGGGTGAAAAAAAGGGAATATATTACGAATTTATATAATATGCCAACTTTATGCCAACCTTATGCCAACTTTATATATCTTGGCATAGCTGGCCGACCCATAGAGAAAAAGTAGCCTGAACTCCTTTTTACCTTTCTCTACTTCGTATTTTTAAATCTTTAGAAGAAAAAGGGCTAATAAAAAAAGAGGGGAAGGGTAAAAACATTTACTATATGTTGGTATGATTGGGACGAATCTGGGACGAATCTGGGACGAAAAGAGAGATTCGGGGAACAACCGGAACGAATGATGTTATATCTCTTAGACAAGCAAATAAAGATTTAAACGGTATTCTTGAAAAAGGATTAATTAAAAAACAGGGGAAGGGGAGAGCAATATTATATATTTTAAAATGAGTGCATGATTTTTATTCCCTCTCTCGTGACGGGATAGGGCTTGTCCTGTGTAGTGAGATATCTACAGCACAAGTTAGGGTGAGGTGAAGTAGGGGTCAGATTTATCTGACCCGTATCATACGTAGAACAGGCGTGTCCCTATCCCCACCCCCGTAGGACAGGCGTCTCGCCTGTCTATGTCATTCCTGCGAAAGCAGGAATCCATCTTTTTTTTGTCATTGCGAGAGTGGCACTCAATATTACTTGAGTGCCACCCGAAGCAATCTCATCACTTCCTTCACCACAATCCAAAATCCCATAATTTCTTACGGCATCTTCCTGTAGCGGCAGTAAACAAGGAGAGTAATGTTTTTCCCAGATGTTTACAATATAAGAGGGGATACCATAATTCTTTAACTTTGTAATTTTCATTAATTTGGACATTAATACATTTCCTTTCTTTTTATCTTTTTAGAACTAAAAACTAAAACAAATATTAGATTGACCTCTATTGCATAACTAAGATGAAGAGCGAGAATTTGACCATAAAATCACCTCCCTGTCTGAGATAATAGTGAGTTAAACGAGCAGGTTAATCAAAACCCCCCTCTATCATTGCATTTCTTTTTCTTTCTTCACTATATACTCGATACTGTTTTATATTTTATTAGCAAATTAAATAAAAAACTGATAAAATAACAGTAAATGAATAATGTATCTTATTCGCTTTTTTTCAGTATTGCATTTTCGCATATCTCTTTAGGGGGAATTTGAGGAGGAAGTATAAATGAATCTTCATGATGTTTTTGAAATGATTAAACTTGGAGAGGGATGGAATATAGAATTTAAAGAAATACTCCCGAAACCATCAAAATTGGCGCAGACAATTGTAGCCTTTGCCAATCATCAAGGAGGAACAATACTTATAGGAGTTAATGACAGGAAAGAGATAACTGGCTTTGAGCTGTCAAAAGAGGATTATGATAACATCTTGCGGACAGCACGAGAAGTAGTTAATCCACCAATTAGATATGAGGAAGTTAAAGAATTTGTGATAGACCATAAGAAAATTATAGCCTTGAGGATACCAGTAAGTATAGATCAGGTTTACAGGACATCAGATGGCAGGTATTTAAAAAGAGAGAACACGGAGAATGTTGCTATAGATTGGAGAATCCTATACCAACTTCTTGCTAAAAGAGAGAGAATAAGTTTTGAGGAATTGATATGCGAAGGAGCATTTTTTGAGGATATTAAACTTGAAAAGGTTAAATCTTATATAAGAGCAAGAGAGGAAAGATTTGGTTCGAAGATCGAAATACCTATAGAAGATGTACTACTAAGTCGAAAGTGTATAATAAGAAGAAAAGGGGAACTTTTACCTACTAATGCTGGAATATTACTTTTTGGAAAGGATCCAAGGAGATTTCTTCCCCAAAATTACCTAACTCTAATAAAATTTAAAGGGACAGAAGTAAGTAAAGATTATGTGGACAGAAAAGATATTTCTGGCACGTTAACCGATCTTATAAACTATTCTGTTGAGTGGGTAAACGAGAGGATGTTACATGGTGGTAGTATTAGTGAGCAAAGTATTCAAAGAAAAGAAGTAATGCAATTTCACTTATCCTCTTTACGAGAGGTTATGGTAAATGCTGTGACTCACAGAGATTATGGAATTAGAGGTTCGAGGATAATGGTCTCGATGTTTGATGATAGACTAGAGATTCAGAGCCCCGGGCCCCTTCCAGCGAATATTACACCAGAGACCATTATACATGAACAATATGCCAGAAATCCGAATATTATGCTTGTTTTACTTGAATGGGGATATAGTGAAGCCATAGGAAGGGGGATTGATAATATATTCAAGAATTTAAGAGACGAAGGTTATCAACTTCCCAAAATGGTTGACACCGGTGCATCCTTTATTTTTACCCTTTACAGCAGACATATTATGAAGATAAATAAAGGACTTGAAGACCTAAATAATAGACAAAAAAAGGCAATAGAATACCTTAAGCAAAAAGGAGAGATTACCAACAGGGAATACAGGAGTATTAATAATGTTTCTAATGTGATTGCTGCTTTCGAACTTCAAGCACTGATTAAGAAAGGAAAATTAAGAAGCGAAGGGAGGGGTCGAGCCACTCATTACCTTATGAATTTGTCAATTAATGATTAGGTTAACGATTACCTAATGATTAGGTTAATGATTTAAAAAACTGTAAAAAAGTTGCCAGTCCCCATTTCCATTATTTTTATCTTGATTGGTCGATTGGCAGATTGGTCGATCACTTATTTGTTTTTGACCGGCAGACTGGCCGACCGGCTGACTGGCAGACTGAACAATCTTGCATTTTGTTTCTTAACTTGCACCTTGCACCTTGCATTTCTTTAATCTTGTATTTTTTATTAACTATAAACTGATAACTAAAAACTGAAAACTATCTTTTTATCTTACATCTCACAACTATAGGAGGTATTTAAAAAATATGAAAATTAAAGTAATAATTCACCAAGCTGAAGAAGGTGGTTATTGGGCAGAAGTTCCAGCAATTCCAGGTTGTTTAACTCAAGGGGATAATTGGGAAGAACTTATTAAAAATATATACGAAGCAGTTGAAGCCTGCTTAAGTGTTGATGTAGAAAAAATTAAAATTAATCCCTCTGATAGAATTTTGGATGTTGCAATATGAAGGACATTTCCGGCAAGGAATTATGTATGTAACAGAAAATCGTCCCTTGTCATGGATATTTGTAATTCTAAGGATTTGATTGATGGAGGTATAAAGAATGAATATAGAAAAGATTGATAAGATTAAAAGAAAAATTTTACCTATACTTAAGCGATATAATGCCAAGAGAGCAGGAATTTTTGGCTCTGTTGTAAGAGGAGAGGAGAATCAGGAGAGTGACATAGATGTTTTGGTGGAGATTGTAGGCAGGATGAGTTTACTTGATTTTGCAGGATTAAAGTTAGAACTGGAAGAGGCTCTTGGCAAGAGGGTTGATTTAGGAGAATATTCAACAATCAAACCAATTATAAAAGAACAAATACTGAGTGAAGAGGTGTCTATTTTATGAAGAGGAATATGAAACTCTATTTACAGGACATATGCGAGAGTACCTTGGCAATAGAGGAATATATCCAGAACCTTGCCGAAGATGAATTTTATTCAAATCGCCAAGTTCAAGATGCAATTATAAGAAGATTAGAGATAATTGGCGAAGCGGTCAAAAATGTAGATGACGATTTTAGAAATAAATATCCACAGATACCTTGGAAGAAGATTGCTGGGATGAGGGATATTATTGCCCACGAATACTTTGGGGTAAAACTTGCCCACCCCTTTGAACTTTGGGATAAATAAGAAGAATTGATTTATTAGATTTATTTGTTAAAACTTGTAACTTTTTTAAATCTCGTAACTTGCAACCTAAATAATTTGACATCGCAATTCTTTTACAGTATAATTTTCTTAAGTTCACATCCTGAACATTGATTAATAAATTGATTTTGATTGGTCGATTGGTAGATTGGCTGATTGGTAGATTGGTAGATTATTAGACTGCTCTATCGGATGAGAAGAAAGGAGTTGAAAGTTTTGGAAAAACCCATATTTGTATTTACCGGAGTTGTGATTAAAGAGAATGAAG
>JAHJOY010000096.1 GCA_018819665.1 bacterium | reverse complement strand
AGAAGAAAAGTTTTCGGTTGTAATTTCTAGATTGAGTATTTAGTTAGTCCGGGACAATTGTCAAGGGAACCTGTTGCTATTTATTCCACTCAAACCCTTGTAAAATAAGGCTTTCCGCCCACATTCAAAATAAGCCATTTTAAGCTATTTTAAGCGTCTATTTTAAAAATATGAACAATCACCTTAACCCACCTCAAAAAACGCCGCTATGACCATATTTCTCTGAAACCCCTATTTTACAAGGCTTTCAGCCTCCTTAAAATAGAGTTTTTAGCCCTTTTTTGCCTTATTTTCTCCATATTTTAGAAGCACTAACACCATCTCATAAAACAAAAAACGCAGAAACCCTTATATTTTCTACGTTTTAAAGACTTACCATTTTTTTCTATAAAAACTGATAATCCTCTAATTCTATATATATTTATCTCTCTTACTTAGCAAAAAATCAGTTTTCCTGTTCCCCTCTTTTTCCTTTTTAATTACAGAACCTGTCCCTATTATTATTCTATTCTAATAGAAAATTGGGACCTGTTCCCTATTATTATTCTAAGTGTTGAAACTTGACATAACTTTTTCTTTCCCGTCAATCAAAAAGAAGAATATCTTTTCTTTGGCTGGATAAATTTTTTAATTCTTCACTAAAGCCTGACTTAGAAAATAAAGCAAAGTATTTTTGTTTTACATCAAAAAAACTATCGGTTTTTCTTTCTAAATCATACAACTCATTTAAACCGACTTTTTTATTTTTCCATTTACATTCACCAAAGATAAAAGACTGTTGATTATCA
The DNA here is from genome assembly GCA_018819665.1 of bacterium. GTDB lineage: Bacteria > Atribacterota > Phoenicimicrobiia > Phoenicimicrobiales > Phoenicimicrobiaceae > Sediminicultor. The sequence goes on along the minus strand of JAHJOY010000096.1, from coordinate 2,052 downwards.
AAAGCTACAATATCAATCTCTTCTTTATTGTTCCACCAGCGCCCTATATTTATAGCTTTAAAAGGAAGCATATTTTTTTTATTTAGATTTTTTAGTCTTTGCAAACATATATCCTCGAAGGCAAATCCGGTAAAACTATTTAAAGAAGGTATTATTTTTTCTTGCCAAACATAATTAAGGTCCCCCTCCTCGAGGTAACTCATATTAGAGAAAACATATCTAAACCAAAAGCGGAAGAAGGGATCCGCAAGCAGATAAATACCTTTTCTTGATTTATGTGGTTTATCTTCGGTAATTGGAACTTCTCTTTTTACTATACGTAATTCTCTTAAAACACTAAGATATTTATTTACTTTATGTGGATCGCTAATCCCGGTTTCTTGTACTATCTCATTTAGCCGGGTTCTGCCAAAGGCAATTGCTTTTAAGATAGAGAAATATGTAGCCGGTTCACGCAATTCTTCTATTAATAAAAAACGAGGTTCACTAAAAAGAAAACCGTTTTTATTTAAAATTTCCTCTTTTACATTTTGCTCTATAGTTTTATAGTCGTTAAATCGTTGGAGATATGCAGGTGTGCCGCCGAGTATACTATAGGTAAAAACCCTATCCTCTTCAGAATAGCCGGGGAAAAAGAACTTAAGGTCTTCAAAAGATAGTGGATGTAAGGCAACTTGCCCAGTGCGCCTGCCAAATAAAGGACTCTTGCTTCCCAAGACTTCCTTTTCCATAAAGCTCATATAAGAGCCGCATAAGATAAGGAAAATATTACTCTCTTTTCCTTTTTCATCCCAGATTTTCTGCAAGATAGAGGGGAGTGCCGGATTACTTATACATAAATAGGGAAACTCATCGATAATAATTAGAGGCATTTTAGGAATTAAATGGTCAAAGATATATCTTAATAAAGCTTCCCATGAACCAAAGGCTTGAGTTTGTAAAAACGATTCTCCGGTTAACTGAAATATTTTTTCACTAAATTGTTTTAACTGTTCTTGCTCAGAAGAGAGATCTGAGGAAAAAAAGAGGTGTTTTTTATCTTTGGAAAATTGTCTGAGTAATTCAGTCTTGCCAATCCTTCTACGCCCATACATAATTATAAGGCGGGCACTCTGTTCCTTGTGTAATTTTTCTAGGTAATTTAATTCCTCAATTCTATTGACAAACATAATACCCTCCAAATAGTATACTTTAAAGTATTATACTTATAAGTATACTATATATTATGAATAAGTCAATCATTTTTTTATGATAGTTAGTTATCGGTTTCAGAAGTGGCGTATTGTCTACCCCTTTACCAAAAAAGGTTAATAATAACTACCTATAAACAGCCTATATATGAAAAAATGTGGGAAAATGGAGGGTGGGAAAACCTTATAACATAAGGTTTTTAGAGAAGATTCGTTTTAAGGGCATTCCTGAAGGGGGGATAACAAAAGACTCGCCTTGTTTAAAGCAAGGCGAGTTTATATTGAGGTATTAAAAAATGAAAAAGCTATCTGTGTTGTTGTTTAATAGCTTTCAAACGAAGAAAATTATATCACATTTTAAATTAATGTCAAATTTTTTATAACAATTTTATTACAGCACAGCACACCGTGCTGCTAAAATGATTATAATTTACTCTTTCTTTCCTTCTTTATGAATCAAGTTAAATTTTATAACCTCTTCTCTGATTCATTTTACTTATTTTAAAATCTGGCGGAGGGGGTGGGATTTGAACCCACGGATACTTTCGTATCGCCGGTTTTCAAGACCGGTACATTCGGCCGCTCTGCCACCCCTCCAATAATTATCTATTTTTTACTTATAAAGAATAACATCTCTCTATCTTGTTGGTCAAGGAAGATTTTATAATTTCTCTTCGACACGGCACGCCGTGCCGCTACATTCACCAAAAGCTATCAGGCCTACGGGCAGACACAAGGTCTGCCCCTACGACTTATTTACTAGCGACTAATTTAATTGGTTAATTATTTACCATCGGGTTATCTTTTCAAGCCCTCCCATATACGGCCGAAGAACATCAGGGATAACTACACTCCCGTCCTT
>JAHJOY010000095.1 GCA_018819665.1 bacterium | reverse complement strand
CTATACATAATGAAAATTGCATTTCTTTTCCTTTTTATAATTAAAATTTAAATTCCCTTATAGTTTGAAACATCGCTACAAGATTTTCAATTGGAACTTTTGACTGAATGTTGTGAACGGTATTAAATACAAAACCTCCTCCTTTTCCAAATACCTGGCAACGCTCGTTGACTTCCCTTCTTACCTCTTCAGGTGTCCCAAAGGGAAGTGTCCTCTGTGTATCTACTCCACCACCCCAGAAAACAAATTTATCTCCGTATCTTTCCTTTAATATTTTTGGATCCATATCCTTAGCTGAGGTCTGAACAGGATTTAAAATATCTACTCCAACCTCTACAAAGTCATCTAAAAAGAGAGCAATAGAACCACAACTATGATAAAAAGTCTTCCATGGTGTATTCTTGTGAATCCAATCATTTATCCTCTTATGAAAGGGTTTGTAAAACTCCCGATACATATCAGGTGATATAAAGGGGGCATTTTGAGTCCCAAAATCTGTTCCACTAACCATAATTACATCTATCTTATTTCCTACTGCTTCATAAGAGAGTTTCAAGTTTTTCAATGCTATTTCACATTGCAATTCAAAGATTCCCTTGATATAATCGGGATATTCAATATGAGCGGTAATCCATCTTACCGGATCTCTAATCCCCTTAGGATTTTTGATGGCTGGGCCTGGCACCATAGAAATATCTCCAAAGCTTGCATCTATAAATTCTCCAATGATACAAAGATCTGTCTTTTTGTAAAGCTCATCTGCCTTCTTCTCTAAATATTTTAATGTTTCCTCAGAAAAAATTGAGTACTGCTGATTGACCCAATCCTCCGGATTTAGATTTCTCTCATCAAAAGTCTCTTGGCGTACTAGAAGATCAAAATAATAACCATCTTGAGGCATCTTTGCACAGGGAGGAACTGACATATCCCCCTTGGGATAGAGATAAATATTACCTTCATCATCCCTTTTAGTAGTAAATTTCTCAGGTACCATTACTTTAGTTCCGTCAAATAATTTCCAGGGTTTCCAATTCTCATTTCTAAATCCAAAAAAATTGGTAGGAAGCCATAATCCTATGGTATCAATCCCTAATTTCCCTATTACCTCCATGTCAACTTCGCCAAGCATCTGAAAAGGATCGGCTATACTTACTAATTTATCCTTTAAGCCCAAGGACCGCCTTAATTTAGCGTAAGTGCTTGCCTGAATTCCAGTCACCAAAGTTGAGCCTAAATCAAGAGGAATACGGTCGGTTTCTTGATGATTAATGGCTTTTCTTACCCTTTCTCGAGAATTCATTAGTGTATCTCCTAAAAAATATGAGGTAAATTAGAAACCTTTACTCTAATTTTCAAGTTTTTAATGTCTTTGACATCTTTCCGGTGGCTATTATCTCTATAATATCTTCCGGACTGGCATCTTTTTTATACACTTCTCCTATTTTTATCCCCCTATCTAACATCACAAATCTTTCCGCAACAGGATAAACATGATAAACATTGTGAGTGATAAAAATAACTGAAACTCCTGACTCTCTTGCTTTTTCTACCTGTCTAAGCACTTCCCTCGTTTCTCTAACTGATAAAGCCGCAAGAGGCTCATCAAGGATAAGGAGTTTGACTTTAAAATGCATAGCTCTTCCTATGGATATTGCCTGTCTCTCTCCTCCGGATAAAATCGATACAAATTCATTTGGTGACCTTACCCTTACGCCTAACCCCGTAACAGCCTTTTCGCATTCTTCGTTCATCTTTTTTCTATCAAGCAAATGTATCGGCCCTATTCTTCTGGTTGGTTCCCTTCCTAAAAAAAAGTTCCTGGAGATACTCATTATATCTACCAAAGATAGTGCCTGATGAACTGTTTCAATCCCCATTGCTCTTGCATCTTTTGGGGATGAAAATTTTACCCGACCGCCTTCAAAAAAAATTTCACCTCTATCTGGAGGAAAAACACCGGCGAGGATCTTTATAAGAGTAGATTTACCTGCTCCATTATCTCCTAAAAGACCCAAGATTTCTCCAGATCGAACCTCAATATTTACCTTTTTTAATGCCTGGACTGCTCCAAAATATTTTTCTATATTGACCATTTTTGCTAATGAGGTAGCTTCCTGCATAAATTATGACCCTCCTTCACCTTATGTCACATCTCTAACCGTCTTAACTTAAGGTTAATTGTTGCCGCTATTATTAAAATTGCTCCTACAAATGTTTGATACCAATAGGCAGGTGCACCTATCATTACCAGGCCAGTTCTCATCATCCCCATAAGAAACGCTCCAAAAAATACTCCAATGATTGTTCCATAACCTCCAGTTAAGAAAGTTCCTCCGATAACCGCTGAGGCAATTGCTTCCAATTCCATTCCTGTTCCAAATGATGCGTTGGCCAATTTAAATCTACTAATTACAATACAACCTGATAATGAGGCCATTAGAGATGATAATATAAAATTTGTTACTTTTACTTTATTTACATTTACTCCCATTGCCCTGGCTACTTCTTTATTCCCACCAGTTGCAAATACCCAGTTCCCATAACGTGTATTAGTAAGGATGAGTGAGAATAGCAGGGTGAGTAAGAAGAACCAGATATGAGAAGGTCGAAAACCATAGCCTATAAATCTGGTTAACATGGTTGGCATAATAGCATCACTTTTATAACTAACCGATTCACCTCCGGTTACCGCCAAAAGTGATCCTCTTAAAAACAACATCATACCTAAAGTTGCTATAAATGAAGGGATATGGGCTCGTAGGGTTATCATTCCATTACAAAAGCCGATAAAAGCTGCTATAGCCAAGGTGATAACGAAGGCTAATGGTGAATTAAATCTATTTGCCAATGTTACGAAGAGAAAACCTGAAAAGGCATAAACACTACTCACTGAAAGATCGAACTCTCCAGCAATCATTAAAAAAGCTACACCAATGGCCATAATCCCTAATTCTGAAACTATAGTAAGTATCCCGGTAATATTACGTAAGGTTAAAAATTTCGATGAAAAAATAGAAAAGATTATAAATAAAACCAGAAAAGCAATTATCACTCCAAATTCGGGCCACCTGCGTATCTGAGAGAAATTTAAAACTTGTCTTCTGGTTTCAATCCCTAGGTCATTTGCTGTTTCTTTCATTAATTCCTCCTAATTACCATTTGTTTTATACAATACAATATTGGGTGGTGCTATTTTTCAGACACCACCCAACATCTAACTATTGCCTTTTGTTGTTAAGGTTTACCTGTACCCTTCTTTAACTAAATTCTCTAAGGAAGGAATATCATCTGCAGTAATGACTGCCGGTCCTGTGGATACTGGAGCTGGGGGAGGAATATATCCATACTTTGCATTTAAATAGGCAAATACTACTCCCAGGTAACCCTGCAAGTATTGCTGTTGATCCATAGTAAACATTACTTTGCCTTCCTGGATATATTCGAGTATCTTGGAAGAGCAATCCATTTGGGCGATCTTTACATCTACTCCTACTTTAATGCCATCTTCTTCTAAACGTGGGATAATCGTCTCTGTACGAAGAGTGTTTGAACAGAAAATTGCATCGGTTTCGGGATGTGCTTTTAAATAAGCAGCTACCATCTCGGCTCCTTTAACTGCATCGTCAGTAATGTCCAGAGATTCTACCATTACCCCTTTTGCTTTCAGGGTATCCATATAACCTCTTCCTCTTGCTTCG
>JAHJOY010000094.1 GCA_018819665.1 bacterium | reverse complement strand
AATTAGGAATTTATTAATGAAAAACTATCAAGCGCTTAAGAATTCTTTACGAAGTATGGATAATAAAATAGAATTGGGTTTAAAAGTTTTCTGGCAGAAGATGGAAGATGTTTTTAAAGATATTGCATCAACAAAGAAAATAGTAAGATTGAAAGAAAAATTAATTAAAAGTTCTATTTCAGTCAACACAAATGAGAAGGTTAGTTTAGGTAAAAAGGTTAAAGAAATTCTGGAGAAAAAAAGAGAAATTGAAGCAGAAAAGATTTTAGAGGTATTAAGACCTAAATGTATTGAGTTTCGCAGAAACAAGATAATAGGTGATAAGATGATACTGAATTGTGCATTCCTGGTAGATAAAAGCCATGCAAGAGATTTTGATGACCATGTAGAAAGATTAAATAAAACATCTGAAGATAGATTAAAGTTTAAATATGTAGGACCAATAGCCCCATTTAATTTTGTGGAATTAAACTTAAAATGGGGACAACAAGAATAAATATAAGGAATAAATATATATTGTAAGCGCTTTAAAATAATTAAAATAAATTGAGGTTGAGATGGAAAAAGGGAAATACATTTACTGTGTAATTGGAGTTAATAGAGATAGAAAAGATTTATCAAGTGATAAATATAAATTTCGAAAAAAGTATAATTCCCCGGGAATTGGCGACCAAGATGATGAAGTATATAACATATCTTACCAAGATATTACTGCGGTAGTTAGTTCTTCTCCTGATACAAGTTATTCGATTTCCAGAAAAAACCTTATATGTCATCAAAAGGTATTGGAAGAATTAATGGAAGATTATACTGTTTTGCCGGTAAGGTTCGATACAGTTGCCGTTAGTAAAAATGGAATTTGTACTGATGAAAGGATTAAAGAAGAAGTACTTGAAGCCAGATATAAAGAATTTAAAGATTTATTAGCTAAAATGGATGATAAAGTAGAATTAGGTATTAAGGCATCCTGGATTGATATGCAAAGGATTTTCCAGGAGATTGTTGAAGAAAATAAAGATATTAAAAAATTGAGGAATAATTTACTTTTAAAATCAATTGACCGCCCATATGGGAAAAAAGCGACTTTAGGTGAAATGGTAATACATGCTTTGGAAGGAAAGAAATTAAAAGAAGAAAAAGATATTCTAAAAGTTTTAAAAGAGAATTATGTTGACAAACGCAGCAATAAAGTTTTTGGAGATAAAATGATCACTAATTTATCTTTTTTGGTAGAAAAACCTAAAGTAGAAGAATTTGATAGATTAGTAGATAAATTAACTGCAACTTATGATGGGAGAATAAAATTCAAATATGTAGGGCCAGTTCCGCCAATAAATTTTGTAGAATTGGTAATATCTTTTAAAGATTAACTACTAAGGATACAATGCTGACTTGGAGGTTAATAAGGAGAAAAGAGTGAAAGAATCATCTAATAAAAAATATAGCAATGTTGAAGCAAACAATGAGGACTTAAATATTGGATTACTCGATATAGTATTTCCCATTTTTCTGCCCATAAAAGGAATACACTTTATTTCCAAGAAATTAAGTGAAATGGCAGAAGAAGATATTACCGATACTTCCAGAATACAAGAGGAATTATTGGAACTTCAGATGCGTTATGAAATGGAGGAGATAACCGAGGAAGAATACGATAAAAAAGAAAAAAAACTTTTAACGAAACTGGAATCTATTAGGAAATATAAAGAGAAAAAATAGGAAAAATTAAATTATGATTACAACCCAATTATAACCAAAAAGGAAGGAGGTAAGAGGAACATGGCAGAGCAAACTCAAAATCTTGGCCCATTTAGATGTCCAAAATGTGGCACAGCAACAAGTGCAGATTGTGGTTTTTGTCCGGTATGCGGAGAAGCCCTGGATATCGAGTGTCTTGAATGTGGAGCAACCTGGCGCTTTATATATAATTACGCATTTTGTCCTTCCTGTGGAGCAAAATTTAAAAGTAAGTGACAGGATTAGCCAGAAATTAAGCAGAAAAAATTATTTTGATTTAAAAGAGAATGTAAATTGCAAATGTAATGTAAGTGAAAAAATATTTTATAAAAAAAGGAGGAATTGAAAATGGCAAAGTCTATGTATGAATTAATCGAGAAAGCTCGTGAGGAATTGAGCAGCATTACCGGATTGGAACTTTCTACTACTTTAGGAGCAGTTAAAGGAGAAAAAGGTTGGAAGGTTACTATAGAAATGGTGGAAAAACATGCTATCCCTGACCAGATGGATATCTTAGCTGTTTATGAAGTATTTTTAGATGATGATGGTAATGTAATTGAATTTAAGCGGACAAGGTTAAGAAAGAGAGTAGACACCGAGCGCGCAGAAGGTGAAGAAGAATAATAAAAATATGAATTTTGATTTAGCGGGGTAAAAAATAAGAATACTTTAATAAAATATCAGGAAAGTAGACATTGGAGGAAATTATAAAAGATGGGGAATGTGTTGGATTTTCAGGGTTATTCTCTTTTGCTTTTTGGAGGGAAAGGTGGGTGTGGAAAAACTACATCATCTTGTGCTGTAGGCCTTTATTTGGCCCAAAATTACCCTGATAAAAAAATATTGATTGTATCTACTGACCCGGCTCATTCAGTAGGTGATAGTTTTGGATATAACGTTGGAAACAATATTACCCCGATAGAAGGATTAAATAATCTTTGGGCATTGGAGATAGATGCAAATGTTGTAGGTGAAAATTTTAAAAAAGAACATGAAATAGCTATAAAGAAAATAGCCGACCGTGGTACTTACTTTGATAAACAGGATATTGCTGATTTCTATGAATGCGCCATACCAGGATTGGATGAGATTATGGCTATAATAGAGATTTCCAAACTGCTAAAAGATGAGCAATATGACCTAATTATCCTTGACACCGCACCCACCGGGCACACATTAAGACTTTTAAATTTACCAACAGAAATGAAAAAATGGATACATCTAATGGATATGATGCAATCCAAATATAGATTTATGGTTAAACAGTTTGCCGGTAGATACAAGAAAGATGATGCAGATGAATTTATAGAGACAATGTCTAAAGATATAAATAGGGTAAAGGTGCTGTTAAGTAACTCACAAAATACAAAATTCATCCCCGTTACTATTCCGGAGACAACGAGCATAGATGAAACAGAAAAACTTTTAAAGCACCTTAAGGATTATAATATCAAGGTAAAAGATATCATTATCAATCGGGTGGTAACTTCCGAAAATAATTGTATCTTTTGTAATGGAAGAAGAAATGATCAAAAGCAAAACCTATCTCGAATCAGGAAGGGATTTTTTGATTATAATCTTCTTACTATGCCACTTTTTCCTTATCAGATCAGGGGTATAGAAAAATTAAAAGAATATGCTCAAGTTTTATTTGGCGAAATCCAGGAATACAAACCAATTAATTATCATTTTTCTCTTATAGAAGAAGGTTTGAAGACTCAGAGCCAGGCATTAGATATTGAAAAAAAAGACTTAAAGTTTATTATATTTGGAGGAAAAGGCGGAGTAGGAAAAACCTCTTTAGCCTGTGCTGCAGCGCTAAGAAAAGCTCAGGAAAATCCGGATAAGAAAATATTGATTTTTTCTACTGACCCTGCACATTCTTTATCGGATAGTTTTGAAACATCTATTAAGGATACCTTGACCCCTATTGAAGGGACAGACAATCTTTACGGTTGTGAGATGAATGCAACGAAAATATTGGAAGATTGGAAAAAGAAACATAGAGAAAATATAGATGAGATGTTCAATAGGTTTGGAAAAGGGGTGGATGTAAAGTTTGACCGGGAAGTAATGGAAGAGCTCTTTACTGTTAGTCCCCCGGGGATAGATGAACTTTTGGCTTTAAATGAGATTATAAACTTTGTAAATGAGGGAAGATTTGATGTCTATATTCTGGATTCAGCTGCCACCGGTCATCTAATTCGTTTTTTGGAGATGCCTCGGGTAATAAGGGATTGGTTAAAAACTATTTTTAAATTACTTATGAAATATAAAGGAGTGGTACGGTTAAATAAGATAGCAGAAGAGATGATAGACTTCTCCAAGAAGATAAGAAAAGTCCAGCAGATACTTACTGATTCCGATAATACCGAGTTTGTAGCTGTTACTATCCCTGAGACAATGGGATTTGCAGAGACAGAAGATCTTTTAGCTGCCCTTGCCAGACTCAAAATTCCTTGCAGGCATCTGATGATCAATATGGTTATACCGTCTAATCATTGTAATTTTTGTAGCGGAAAAAGAGAAGAACAGCTTAAGGTTGTTCGGGAAATAGTTAAAAAACTTGGAAAATATCAGATTAATCAAATACCTCTTTTCCCTTATCAGATTAAAGGTATTAATAGATTAGGGGAACTTGCTGATAAAATATATGCATAGCGATAATTTTTTCTAAACGAAAGAGAGGATGAAAAATGTCTCCTAAAAAGAAAAAATATTTAAGAAAGAAAGAATCTACTCTTCAAAGAAGGCCAAAGAGTCGTGAAGCAGATAGAGAGAGGTTGAAGCATTTACCTAAATGTCGCTCAGTGAATCTTGCTGTGCCTTTAGGAATTGGAAATGTAGCCTCAGGGGGTAATGCTGTAGCCTCGGTCAGTAAACCACCGGTATCTTCAATAGTTAGACCCAAACTTCTGCCACCAGGGGCAGCTATAGCATCAGTAAGTGCATTTATTCCTTCAGTTGCGAAGGCAGGGCCACCTTTGGTATCTGAGCCTATTCCTTTAGTATCAGGGGTGATTCCTTTGGTTAGTAATGCCGGAAAGGTTACTTTGCCTGTAGCCTGGAGAAGGTTACCGTCCCGAGAATGGGGTAAGATAAAAATACCGGTAAGCCGAAAAAGACGAATTGCTCCCATAGAGATGAGGCTTGGCCAATTCTTGCGCCTTATACCTTATGTTCCTTTTGCCCCTATGATAGCAATTAAGGAAATTGCAGAAGCAGTCCGTGAGCAGGCTGAGGAAGAAAGAGACCCTAAGGTTGCCTTAGTGCAGGAACTCCTTGAGCTCAAGATGCGTCGGGAAATGGAAGAAATATTTAAAGAAGAATATGAAAAGAGAGAAAAAGAACTGAATAAAAAGTTAAAAGAACTGAATAAATAATAAAAAAGGGGAGGGAGTCAAATGGCTAAAAAACCAAGATGGGCTGCTATAGCACCCGAGGAAATTAAAAAAATAGAAAAAAATAAAGTAGAAGTTAAATGTGTTTTTTGCAAAGGGACCGGTAAAGATCCCTGGGATCTTTTATCCAAGCTTTCTAAATGTCAAGTCTGCCATGGTAAAGGGAAAGTTGAGATATTGGGGCCAGTTGTCACCTGTAATTTTTGTCATGGTTCAGGCATTCAGCCATACACAACCAGCAGGCTGCACTGTCTTGCCTGTGGTGGGCTGGGAGTAGTTACAAAAATTACACCTTCAAAAACATGTCCTGTTTGTGGTGGGACTGGAATATATCCACGCCGACCCCACCCTGTAGCCTGCCATAATTGCCATGGTCAAGGAATTGTTGCTAAATAATAATAAAGAATTTTTATATCAATTTTGCATATTTCTTAATTCTTAATTGACTAGTTTTTATTTCTTAGTTCTTTGTTTTTGATTTATAATTCTTAATTGTTTTTAATTAAAATAAGTGATAACGGGAGAATAAAATGGTAATAGAAGCGGTAAAAGATTATTCAAGTGGCGGCACTTTAGTTGATGTAATAGATCGCATTCTGGATAAGGGATTGGTAATCAATGCAGATATCACTATTTCTGTTGCTGGCGTTGAATTGCTTGGCATAAAGATAAGAGCCGCTTTAGCTTCCTTTGAGACTGCTGCCAAGTATGGTTTGGAGTTTCCATCTGGTACCAATTACGAAACTGCAGCCTGGAAGGAAGCTGTGGTATCTAAGGAAAATTGTCCTCAATGTGACAAGAGGGTACCTGTTGAAGAGCTTATAAGTACCGGGTGTCCCTGGTGTGGCTGGATATCTGCTAAAGCCAGAGAACTCAAGCCAGAAGCATAATATTGATAAAAAGGAGAATACCAGATGAGTTTCGAGCCTATTTCGGGGACTCTCTTAAATCAAATACATAGGGAGAGCCTTAAGGAAAGTGAAAAGAGAAGGGAATCTGGTTATTGGATAGAATGTCCTTCTTGCGGAAAGCAAGTAGTAAAAAAAGAATTACTGAAAAAAGGATGTTACGTCTGTGGTTGGAAAGGAACAGAAGAAGAGCTTAAATTAGTTCAAGCTAAGCAATTGAGTGAGGCGAGTTCCACTATAGATAGGAAGAAAAATACAAATCCATATTGGATAAATTGTCCTAAATGTGGGAGGCGGGTAGTCAGAGAGCAGTTTGAAGAAAAAGGTTGTTTTATTTGCGGGGAGAAACAGATAAAAAATGACAGAAAAAAAGAAGGACGAAAAAGATAAAAAAGAAGAAGAGAGTGCAGCAGGAGGGATTCTTAAAGGGATAGGCAAGATGGTTCCAGGGCTTGATGGTTTACTTAAGGGTTTAGAAAAATATCCAGCCTTCAACGAAAAACTTAAAGGAATTGACAAAGAAGTAGAGCACAAGATAAAAGAACCCTCTTTAAAGAGGACTGGAGGAATAACTTCACAAATGCCACGAGGTATACCTCCAGGCATAAAAGGAAAATCCTTTAACAGAAAACCTTTTGTGAAACATAGATCAGAGATAAAGCCCTCACCTCCTCCGGTGCCCCGGGAACGGCCAATAGATATCTTTAATGAGAAAGATTACCTCAAGATAATAGCTGAGATTCCGGGTGTAGATGAGAAGGATATTAAACTTAATTT
>JAHJOY010000093.1 GCA_018819665.1 bacterium | reverse complement strand
TATTTTCATTTTTTTCTTCATCAAAATAAATACCAGGAGATCTTATTAATTGATTTACTATCACTCTTTCTGCTCCGTTAATAACGAAGCCTCCGTTTTCGGTCATAAGCGGTAACTCGCCCATAAAGACATCTTGCTCTTTAATTTCACCTGTCTTCTTGCTGATTAAATTTATCTTAACTTCTAAAGAAGAAGAATAAGTTCCACCTTTTTCCCAACATCCGTAAGCAGAATCTTTACATTCCCCCAGTGAATAACTAATAAAATCTAAAATCAGATTACCGGTAAAGTCTTGAATGGGAAAAATGTTTATAAAAACTTCCTGCAACCCTTGCTTTTTTCTTTTATCAGGCGAGACAAACCTTTGTAAAAAATCTTCAAAAGGTTTTTTTTGTATATCCAATAAATTGGGGATTGGACATAATTCAGGTATTTTGGAATAATCTTTCACTTGATTATATTTATTGTGCACCGTAAAACACCAACCTTTATATAATGATTAAAATATTAAAATAATAGTAACAGAAATAATAGTCAGATAATAGATTCTCAAAATTTAAAATTTGTTTATAAAGTATAGATGAACTTCTTAGCGACCATCTTATTATTTCTTAGATTTTTTAAAAACAAAATAATTATCCAGATAAAATATAGCATTTATACTGAAGGGATATATTTATTTCCGTAAACTATCATTTTATCATTTAGTAATTAAAAATGCAAGATACTCTTTAAAAATTTTTAAAGAGTATCTTCGATATTGCTAAAAACTATCTTCTATTTTATTTCTACAACTGCTCCAACCGCTTCTAATTTTTCTTTTATTCCTTCGGCCTCTTTCTTGTCCACATGTTCTTTTACTGTATTCGGTGCACCATCCACTAAGTCTTTAGATTCTTTTAAACCTAAGGCAGTAATTGTTCTTATTTCTTTTATTACTTTAATCTTATTTGGCCCAACTTCTTTTAGTACTACTTCGAAATCGGTCTTTTCTTCTTCTTTGACTTCGTCTGATGCAGCTGCACCACCAGCATTAGCAGGCATGGCAACCGGCATAGCAGCAGTTACTCCGAATTTTTCCTCTAAAGCTTTAACTAAATCAGCTAATTCTAATACGCTCAACTTCTCTATCTTTTCTAATATTTCCACTGATGCACTCATTTCAGGTTTAGATTGTTTTTCCTCAGTAACTTTTTTATCTTTTTTAGTAGCGACTTCTTTTTTTTCTACCATTTATTTCACCTCCTCCCAAAATCGTATCTCGTATCTCGTATATTGTATATCGAAAAAAGCTTTTATTTTATCCTATCTGCCCGGCATGTAATACTTCATATTATATTTTTGCATAAAACTTTATGATGCTTTCGCTTTTTCCTTTTGCCTTTTTACTGCTTCCAAAGTATAAATCAACCCTCTTAACGGTCCTTGTAAGATAAATACTAAAGAATAAAGCGGAGATTTTACTCCGTTAATCATTTGGGCAATAAGGACATCTTTTAAAGGCAGAGAAGCTATTTCTATAATTTTCTCCGGACTAAAAACTCTTCCGTCTATCAGACCAGATTTGATCTTTAAGTCAATTTTATTTTTTTTAAAATACTCTTTTAGCAATCTAGCTGGGGCAACTCCATCATCGCTGCAGAAAGCCATTGCGGTACAACCGATTAGATCTTTGGTCAGATCCTCTACGTTCAGTTCTTCGCTGGCTTTTTCTATTAAAGTATTTTTGACTATTTTAAACTCTACCTTCTTCTCTTTTAATTCATTTCTAAGGCTGCTAATCTGTGATACATTCATTCCTTGATAATCGGTTAAAACTACTCCTTTGGATTCTTTCAATTTTGCTATCAAATCCTTAAGTATCTCTTTTTTAGAATCTTTACTTAAAACCAAAATTTATCCTCCTTTCTAACTCTATTAGATATTTTACGCAATAAAAAACCTTCCCTTAGACCAATCTACAAGGAAGGTGAAACTAGTAAGTTTATTCACTTTGTTCTCACCTCGGCAGGAAGATATTTTAATATCGATTATGTTGTTTCTTTACAACTCCTGCTGTCTAAGGTATATCTAAAT
>JAHJOY010000092.1 GCA_018819665.1 bacterium | reverse complement strand
ACTAAATACTATTCACTATTCACTAACGACTATTTTTTAAAGGAGATTTTAATTTATGAGCCGTCCAACCTGGGATGAATATTTTATGGAAATAACTGAATTAGTTTCCAAGCGTTCTACTTGTTTAAGAAGAAAAGTTGGAGCAGTAATCGTACAAGATAAGCGAATACTTACAACCGGGTATAATGGTGCACCCAGGGGGCTGCCTCATTGTTTAGAAATAGGATGTTTAAGAGAAATAAAAAAAGTTGCTTCCGGAGAAAGGCAGGAATTATGTAGGGGATTACATGCTGAACAAAATGCTATTGTGCAGGCTGCATTACATGGCTTAAGTATAAAAGGCAGCGTATTATATTGTACAACTCAACCTTGCGTTACCTGTGCTAAGATGATTATAAATTCAGGAATAAAGAAGATTGTTTATAAAGAAAAATACCCTGATGAGTTAGCACGAAAGATGCTAAAAGAAGCAGGAGTAGTTGAGATTTATTATGAATAAAATAAAAATTGCTATGATTTTCGGAACTCGTCCCGAAACCATAAAGATATTTCCCATAATTTCACAAATAAAAAAATACCCCCATCTTATAGATTATAAAATCATAGTTTCTGGTCAACATCGGGAAATGTTAGATCAGATGTTAAAGATTTTTCAAATTAACCCTGATTATGATTTAAATATCATGGAAAAAGGTCAATCTTTATCAGATATCACTAATAATAGTCTTTTAGGTATTGAAAAAATATTAAAAAAAGAAAAGCCGTCTATGGTATTAGTGCAGGGTGATACTACTACTACCTTTGCTGGAGCTTTAGCTGCTTTTTATCAGAAAATAAGAATAGGTCATGTAGAAGCCGGGCTTAGGACTCACAATAAATATTATCCTTTTCCTGAGGAGGTAAATCGCCATATAACCAGTATACTTGCTGATCTCAACTTTGCTCCCACCAGACAATCGTGTGAAAATTTGCTTTCTGAAGGAGTAAAAAGGGAAGATATTTTTATCTCTGGAAATACAGTAATAGATTCCCTATTCTTAATGATTAAGGAGAACTATATATTTAGAGAACCTTTATTAAAAGATAAAAAAATATTAGAGAAAAAAATTATTTTAGTGACTATGCATAGAAGAGAGAACTGGGGAGAACCATTAAGAGAAACTTGTCGGGCAATAAATAAAATAATGAATGAGCATTCTAATGCATCCGTAATTTTCCCTCTGCATAAAAACCCAGAAATAAGTAGGAACGTTAAGGAAATCTTGCAAAATAGAAAAAATATTCTACTTCTTGATGCTTTAGATTATGATGATATGATTAACTTAATGTCTAAATCATATATTATACTTACAGACTCTGGCGGGATACAAGAAGAAGCACCTTCCTTGGGAAAACCAGTATTAGTTTTACGGAATGAAACCGAAAGACCAGAAGCAGTCAAAGCGGGTGTGGTGAAACTGATTGGAACTGACGAAGAAAGGATTTGCAGTGAAGTTGATTCACTCTTAAACAGTCGAGAAAAATATATGGAAATGTCAAAAAGTATCAATCCTTATGGAGACGGAAGAGCTTCAGAAAGAATTGTTAAAAAAATACTATATAATTTTAATTTAATTGATCAATCTCCTGATGAATTTAAAGCAAAATAAATTAAAGTTTAAAACTAAAATCGAAAAACGCAAAACCATAATTTAAAATTCACCAATTCACCAATTCACCAATTTGCCGATTCCCCAATTCCCCAATTCTCCAATTAATTAAGATAATTAGCCGTTTAATTGTGTAATGTATAACTTATAATAAGTACTTGTTTTTATAATTTAGGAAATTTAATCTCATTACTCATTACTTATTACTAGTTACTGTAATTTATACGAGATACGATTCACGAGATACGAGATACGAAATAGGCTTCTATCTTCTATTTCTCTACGATATACGATATACTATATACGATATACTAAATAGTAACGACTAATTTAGGATGTGATATTTTTATGTTTCCTATTTGGGATGATGTACCAACAAAAAAATTTCCCCTAATAACAGTGATTTTAATTGCACTGAATTCAATTGTATATTTATATCAAGTATCCTTAGGTGAAAGGTTCACTGAATTTATCTATTCAATGGGATTGCTTCCTTTTGAAATTACTCATCATATCGATCTTTTTCCTTCCGGTCCATCGCCTATTTATTTAACTATATTTTCCTCTATGTTTATGCATGGCAGTATTGTTCACTTATTAGGAAATATGTTGTTTTTATGGATATTTGGAAATAATGTAGAGGATTATTTAGGTAGAAAAAAATTTGTAATCTTTTATCTTATTTGTGGAATAGCTGCTGCTCTCACACAAATATTTTTTAATCCTGATTCTAGAGTACCAATGGTTGGAGCAAGTGGAGCAATAGCTGGCGTATTGGGTGCGTATTTGTTGCTTTATCCTCAAGCTAAAGTAACTACGGTGATTATTTTTGGTTTTTTTATAAGATTAATTAAAATTCCCGCGGTAGTAGTATTAGGTTTTTGGATAATATACCAATTTTTATATGGCATATCTTCTTTAGCGGTTAGAACAGGAGAGGGTGGGGTAGCCTGGTTCGCGCATATTGGCGGGTTTATTAGCGGAGTTATAATAATTAAATTATTTAAACCGTTTGTAGAATAGTATCAAGTATCGAGTATATAGTAAAGAAAATAAAAGAGAAAAAAGTAGGGGCGTATTGCATACGCCCTCAAAGATTATT
>JAHJOY010000091.1 GCA_018819665.1 bacterium | reverse complement strand
CTTAAAATAAGATTTTTAAATTTAATTCAAAGATCGGCGAAATATCTATCTGTGAACGTGTAATATAGAGGCACGATGCATCGTGCCTCTATATAATTCAATCAACACGGCACGCCGTGTCGCTACATTAACCGGTCAACTGGCTAACTAATCTTACACCTATTCTCTGTATTTTCCTTACTATATACCATATACTTGATACTCGATACTGTTTCACTGTCCCCCAATAGTTATCTTCTCCGTAGGGAAGGCTTTGATGTAGAATTCCACCCAGAAAGACTTGGTGGCCTGTTTATAATTTATGGTTATTTCACGACAGTGAAGGTCCCTGGTAATTCCCACCACGCTATTAGTGAGTTTAAAGTCATCTAAATCAACTACACCTTTATACTTGATTCCCCAATCGCCGCTTAACTGTAGATCAAGTATGGAATTTATCTTCTTGGTCCACTCCTTAGTATTTAGATCATAGGAGGAGCTAAAATTCATCTCCCAGTCCTCTTTCGGTTTATACTCTATTTTGGCCACTAAATTTCCAAAATTTTCCGTAATAAGATTATAATCGGTGGACAAATCCAACTTAACTTTTTCAGAAGGTTTTAAAGTTAATTTTCCGCTAACTGTATTGGTTAGAGGAGTGATATAATCAAAATTAAAAGGAGTCGGACCCACCGATTTATTATAACTATAGGATAGAGTAGAGGAAATATAAGGGTTGTAAACTGCCTTTAAATCTACTTTCCCTCCCACTAAATAGCGAGCTTCCCCGGTTAAATAGACATCCTGCCGAAAGATTCCCGAAGGGGTTAAAGTTAAATATTCACCCAAATTAAAAGGTCTTTTAACATTAATAATATATTCTCCGCGCCAGTTATCTTCTTCGGTAGCCGCCTCATAGAAATGTCCCACCGAGGCATCAATATCATAAGTGATTTTAGTATCTCCGATGGCGGCAGCACTTTTGTTAAAGACAAACTCCGGCAAGCGGTCAATTATCTTAGAAACATTTTCTCCGGTATAATTATCGCCATCCAGGTCAAACCTCTTTTCAGTGGTCAAATTTAAGGTATAACCTTCACCCTTATATTTTAGTTCCCATTTCGGTTTTAATTCGAGATCTACTACTTCCTGACTGGCCGGGTTTTTGTCAATGTAAACTAAAGTAAGGGCTGAATTCAACTTATCGCTAAAACTATAGTTATGTTTCATGGTTATATTACCGTCAATGCTTAAATCTTCTATTTCTTTGCCGCTAAAATTATATTTACCGCTTATCTTAAGATTGTATTTTTCTCCTTGTTTATCTAAACTGAATTGTGATTTTAAACTATTACTGAGAAGCTCTCCTCCTGTGGCCTTACTTCCACTGTAATTTAGAGTTACCTGAGTTTTTAAGTCTTCTTCAAATTCCTGTCCATATTTTATCTGCCCGGATAGATTTATATTGCCACTATTCTTATCTTTAATCTGATACAGGTAAAGGGAGGTTTCTCCGGGATGATTTACATCTCCTATTTCGAGAGTATGTTCAACCCCTGTGCCTATCCCTTTCTTTTCCAGCCAATCGATATAAAGGGTGCCATATGATTTTTCATCTACATAATAATTAAAATAGGTCTTTATAAACCATCCGTCATTACTATTTTGTCCTATCTTAGGAAGAATAGGCTGCTGAGTTTTGCGATCTAAAAAAATCAAGAAATAGGGGAGGGTAATTATTTTTGTCTTGCCTTCATACCAGGAGATATTACGGGCGATTATTTTGTCTTTGGGATAGATAATCATTTCTTTGGCGACTATATGATAGTGAGGTTCTTCTAATTCACAGGTGGTAAAACTTCCTTCGGTAATTTCCACGGTTTTTGGGAAATTTTCCATCTTCTCTCCCTGATAATATACCTTTCCCTTGATTCCTTCCCCGGTTAATTCACCCTTTAATCGTAGTAGAATTATTTTTTTAGTCTTCCAGTTATAGGTAAGTTCCTCGCAGTTAGTTTCAGTCTCATCTTGTTTAAAGAGGACCTCTCCGGAGGCGAAGAGAAGGTTAGTGGTTAAATTAATTTTCAGATACTCAGCCTTTACCTCAATATCCTGATATTTAAGCTCTACCCCATCTTTGGCAATAATCAGGTCTTCACCCTCTATCTTTTCATAAGTGATATATTCAGCAGTAAGAGAAATATCTAATTCTTCTTCTGTTTCTGCCTCTATTTCTTCTTCTGTTTTTTCAGTTTCTTCTGCTCCCACGGCTTCTTCGGTTGCTGGCGTTTCTTGCGTATTATCTATCTCGACTGTCTCTCCGATTTCTCCTGTTTCCCCTGTTTCCTGTGCGAAGGACATCAGGGTAAATCTGGAATTCAAAACACCCAGATTCAGCCCCAAAAGTAGTGTAAATATTACTAAAAAAATTACTACATTCTTTGCTATTATTATTGTCATAATCAAGATGTCCTTTTAATGATTGATATAATTAATTGGCTGATTAGTCGAACAGGTTCTGGATTACGGGTTTTCAGTTATCAGTTGTAGGTGCACGGCGTTGCCGTGTACTTCTTTGTCATTCCTTCTGTAATGCCTATCCTACAGAAATATAAATTTATTATTTTTAT
>JAHJOY010000090.1 GCA_018819665.1 bacterium | reverse complement strand
TTAAAAATATTTCAGAAAAACCTAATAATCTAAATCTGAATAAAATTAGCAAAAGATGCAATCCGAAGAGTATTCTGAAAAGAGCGAAATCTATAATTAGTGCTGCTCAGTGTTATTTGATAGAAGAAACAGAAGATATTCAGGATAAAAATCAACCCTTGGGGAAAATTGCTAAATATAATATCGGTAATTTTTATTATGATGTAAAATTAAAACTAAAAAAAATAGTTGATTTCATAAATCAAGAGACTGATTCTAAATATAAATCTAAAAATAAATCTTGTTATATATCTTTAACAGAAAAGCCGATTGCCCAGCGGGCCGGAGTAGGCTGGTATGGGAAAAACGGGATAATTAGTACCGAAAGATTTGGTTCCTGGGTAGTTTTAGGAGAAATTATAACTGAATTAGAATTAGACACAGATGAATCCCTTCAGCGAGATTGTGGTGATTGTACAATATGTATCGATTTATGTCCGACTAAGGCTATAGTTTCCCCCTATGTAATCGATCGGACTAAATGTCTCCAGTTTATTTCGGAAAGAGTGATGAAAGTTCCTTTAGCTTTTAGGGAAAAATGGGAGGATAGATTATATGGCTGTACTACTTGCCAAGCGGTTTGCCCCCAGAACCGTAAAGTAATGCCTAAAAAATATAAACCGGAATATGGGTATATCGGCTCAAGAATTCCTTTAATACCATTATTACAAATTACCGAGGGGGAATTTCAAAATTATTTTGCTTATAATCAGATTGCTATGAGACCAAAAGAAGCAATCAAAAGAAATGCTGCTTTGGCTTTGGGTAATATTGGTGACCCTCGGGCTGTTGTTCCCTTGATTAAAGTCTTACAGGAAGACGACAATTCAATAGTTAAAGGACATACTGCCTGGGCTCTGGGTAAAATTGGAGGAGAAAAAGCGAAATTTGCTTTAGAAAAAGCTCTAAAGAGTGAAGAAGATAGAGAAGTAAGGGAAGAAATTATAAATTCCTTAAAAATGTTTTAATTAAGAATATAAAATACAGAATTCAGGAGTCAGAAGCCAGAATATAATAGTATATCGTATTTCGTATATTGTTATATAGTGTAGAGCGTTTAGCATATAGCTTTTATTATATAGCGAAAAGCGCAAAGTGCAAAACGTAAAGCCATAGCTCAAAATTTAAAATTTAAATATGTAGTATTAAGTTTTATCTATCTTGCATCGCATGATATATAGCAAAAATGAAAAAATAAAAAAGCAAAAACAGAACTTAAATTTAGTATTAAGAAAAAAGGTTTTGAATTTTAAATTATGGTTTTTCGCTTTTCGCTTTAAATTTTTAGTTTAATAAAATTTACAGTTTAGAAGGAAGGATATATAGAAAAAAGATGATTCAGGTAGAGGGATTGACCAAGATATTCCATGATAAAAAAAGAGGTAAGATAGTAGCAGTTAATAATTTAAAGTTTAATTGCCAGAAAGGTCAGGTATTCGGACTTTTGGGTCCTAATGGAGCGGGCAAAACCACCACTTTACGCATTTTAGCCACCATGATACTCCCCTCCAAAGGTAAAATAATGGTAAATGGGTTTGATGTGATTAAAGAAGCAAGCAAAGTAAGGATGCAGATAGGATTTTTATCCAGCGAAACAGGATTGTATGACCGTTTTACCCCTCGAGAAACCATAAGGTTTTTCGGACGGATTAATGGAATGGAAGATAAAATTATCGAAAAAAGAATGGCTGAGATTTTTCAAAACTTAGATATGGAAGATTTTCAGGATGTCAGAGTAAATAAACTTTCTACCGGAATGAAACAAAAACTTTCTATTGCCAGGAGTATTATTCATAACCCGCCCGTATTAATTTTAGATGAACCAACAGTTGGATTAGATATAATTACGGCTAAAACAGTAATTGAGTATGTTAAAAGTTTTAGAGATCAGGGAAAGTGCATCATCTATTCTACCCACATTATGCGGGAAGCTGAAAAATTGTGTGATATGATCGCGATTATTCATCAGGGCAATCTCATTGCTCAGGGGACCTTAGAAGAATTAAAAAAGAATTCATCATTTGACGATTTAGAAGAAATATTTTTTGAATTAATAAATCAAGGAGAGAATTAAGAATGAGCTGGAAAAATATTAAACTTATATTTATTAAAGAATTAGTGGGAACCATACGAGATAAAAGAACTATAATTGCCATGATAATAATTCCTTTAATCTTTTATCCTCTCTTATTTACAGGAATTGGCTATTTTAATAAGGTGGGAAGCATGAAATCAGAAGAAGCTGCCTCAAAGATTATGATATCCGGTGCGGAATTTGCTCCTCAATTAGTAAAACATCTCCAGGATTATGAAAAGATAGAAGTTCTTACTATAGAAGACGACTCTCCTACTAAATTGCAAAATGGGGATATTCAGGCAGTTTTGGTAGTTCCTCCAGATTTTAAATATAAAATTAAACAGGGAGGGCCCAGTAAACTTATCTTAAAATATGATACTACGGAGGCGAAATCAAGGATAGCCAAGCAAAGAATTAGTCAAGTAATTGAAAAATACAAAGGTGAAATACTTTTACAAAGGCTTTCTCGTCTGGATTTAAAAGAGGAATTTCTTAATCCGTTAATTCTACAAGAAGAAAATATAGCTACTGCTGAAAAAATGACTGGTTCATTTTTGGCAGTTTTACTTCCCTATTTGATTATAATACTCATCTTTGCAGGGGCGATGCATACAGCTGTAGATATAACTGCTGGTGAGAAAGAAAGAGGAACTATTGCTACTTTATTAGTAAGTCAAATAAGTCGATTAGAGATAGTATTGGGCAAATGCTTTGCAGTAATGTTAATTTCTTTTACCAGTATGGTTTTGGGGTTGATCGGGCTTACTCTTGCTTTTTTATCGGGAGCTTCTATTGCCGGAGGCATTGAGGGAGTGCAATTTGGGATATCTATTAATACTATCTTTTTACTCTTTTTAGTTTTATTTCCTTTAGTCGGTTTAGCCAGTGCAGTGTTGGTGATGGTAGGCATATTCGCTCGTAATATTAGAGAGGCCTCAAGTTACATTACCCCCATCTATATGTTGACTATCTTTTTGGGAATAATTTCTATAAGTCAAGGAATGGAATTGACCGGTAAAATGTTTTTAGTTCCGGTCTTAAACAGTAGTTTTGTTTTTAAAGAGCTATTGATGGGTAAGATTTACTGGAACCATATTATAACTACTTTTAGTGCTAATATGGTAATTGCGGGATTAGCTCTTCTGGGAGCTACTCGTCTTTTTAGCAAAGAAGAAGTTCTCTTTAGGAGTTAAGAATAATACTATAAATCCGGTAGGACAGGCGTCCCCCGTTTTCACGAGGGCAGGCTCGCCTGTCATTATAAGGTGATGAGTAATGGAAAAATGCGACCAGATTATCGATCAAGAGAAACAGAGACAGGCAAAAGAATATCAGAAGAAAAAAATTATCATTAAATTAGTGGGATCAGCTGTTTTTTTAGCCTATTTTTTAATATTAATATTCAGCGATTTATCATTAATAATTAAAGAAAAAATATTACAATTTACTAATACGGAATGGCAGATTATCGCCATATATATCTTTTTTATTCTAACTGCTTATGATTTAATTTCTCTACCTTTGGAATTTCATGCCTCCTATACCTTTGAGCATAAATATCATTTTTGTACCCAAACAGTCGGGAATTGGTTTAAAGATCATTTAAAAAGCTATATCTTAAGCATAGGATTTGCTATACCTATAGTAGAAGGAATTTATTGGTCAATAAGAACCTTTCCTACTATTTGGTATCTGATAGTTTCAGTTTTTGCAATTATGTTAATTATTATTTTAGGTCATCTTTCTCCTATACTATTGACTCCTCTATTTTTCAAACTAAAAAAGATTGAGGAAGATAATGAACTTGGCCGAAGGTTACGTAGGATGTGCAAAAAGGTAAATACCAAAGTTAAAGGGGTTTATGAAATAAATTTTAGCTCAAAAACTACCAAAGCCAATGCCTATCTTACTGGTTTAGGAAATACTCGGAGAATTGTAATAGCTGATAATCTTTTAGAAAATTTTACTATCGATGAAGCAGAAGTGGTATTTGCCCATGAATTAGGTCATCATATCCATAGGGATATTCTGAAATTAATATTCTGGTCTGGCTTGATGTGTTTAGGGGGGTTCTATTTTGTGAGTATTATTTTAGAAAAAGTAAGCCTTTATTTCAGATACGGGATAAGTGATATTGCTAATTTCCCCATTTTAGCCCTATCTATGAGCATTCTCCTTTTTTTATTTGGCCTGCCTTTTAATTTTTATTCCAGAAAGAGAGAAAAAGCGGCTGATTATTTTGCCTTAAAAATAACAAAAAAGGCAGATACCTTTATAACAACTATGGCGAAATTTACAAACCGAGATTTAGCTGATGCCTATCCTCATCCTTTTATTGAATTTCTCCTTTAC
>JAHJOY010000011.1 GCA_018819665.1 bacterium | reverse complement strand
TAAAAAAATAAAAGATAATAATATTAAACCAAAACCCCGCTGGTACTTTATAACTAAAAATTATTTTATCTGGTCGATATTCGGAATTTCGATAATCCTGGGTAGTTTCGCCTTTAGCATGGTTCTGTTTATCATCAAACAGCTTGATTGGGATATCTATCACTATATGGGAGATAGTTTATTAAAAACTGTGTTTATAAGTTTACCGTATCTCTGGTTAATATTTCTAATCCTATTTACTGGAGTAGCTTACTATAATTTCATTCACACCAAAAGAGGTTATCGATTCAAATTTATATCAATCCTCTTAATCAGCTTAATAATTAGCATTATTTTAGGAACCGGTCTTTATTTTAATGGCTTTAGTGAAAGATTAGAAAATGTCTTTTCAGAAAAAATTCCCTATTACAACAAATTAGTTTATTCCTGTGAGGAACAATGGATGCAGCCTAAAAGAGGGCTTTTAGCAGGGACAATTATAGAAATAGGGCTTCCTGAAAATAATTTTATACTTATGGATTTAGATAATAACCGCTGGAAAATCGAGGCCAGCAAAGTTATCTGGAAAGGGAAAATTACCCCTGCAACCGGTTTAAAAATAAAACTTATTGGTAAACTAATAGATGATAATAATTTTAAGGCAATGGAAATCAGGCCCTGGCAACAAGGTCAGGGAAGATTTATGATGGGGGGAAATCGGTAATATTTTATTTTCCGGATTATTTTCCCTCTAAATTTGAAGATTATTGATTATCTAATCCTATGTTTAAATCTAATTCTCTGCTGTTTTTTAAATCATTAAGTAGTTTATTCTTTACTTCATTAAATTGAGCACTATACTGGGGATCAACCGAAAAAGCAGCGGGAAGTTTAAGTTTTAAAAAATCTACCTTTTCTCCATTTTTGCTAATAGAAAAATCTAAATGTGGACCTGTAGACAAGCCAGTAGATCCTACGTAGCCTATTACCTCACCTTGTTTTACCTTCTGGCCATTTTTTAATCCTTTGGCAAAACGAGAAAGATGACCATAAACAGTTACATAATTATTGGGATGGCGAATTTTGATGTAGTTTCCATAACCATTATTATCCCAACCAACATAAATTACCGTCCCATCTCCGATAGTGGAAACCGGAGTCCCGGTTGGAGCAGCATAATCGATAGCCAGATGAGGACGCCAAATTCTCAAGATTGGATGTAAACGGTTTTTAGAAAAATAAGAACTGATATATTTATAGTTCAAGGGAGCCCGCAAGAAAGCCTTCTTTAACGATTTCCCTTCTTCGGTATAATAATCTATATGCCCAGCAGGGTCTTCAAACAGAATAGCCGTATGTTTGCTTAGAAGTTCCCCTTCGTATTCGGCAGCAAGTATCTTTCCCCAACGATAGAAATCTCCTTTATACTGTTTTTCTACCAAAATTTTAAAAGTATCTCCCTCACGGCATTCAGTAAGAAAATCGATCTGCCAGGCAAATATCTCTGCTAATTGCAGGGCTAGTTGGGGCGAATCTGCACATTCTAACATAGATTCATAAAGAGAATATTTAATCTTCCCTTCAAGCCGAACAACTTCTGTACAGACTTCTTCTTTGTTTACCTTTAAATCTTCTAATTCAGAGGTAGGAACATCTATGCAGTAAATATCAATAGGATTGGGCTTATAAATGAATTCCGTTACCTTTCCTTCCGGATTATACTTCAAAGAATATTCACTGCCAATAGGAAGATAGCTAAAGTCTACTACAGATTTGACTTTTTCTTGTAAACTGAGTATCTCAGCAGCTGAAATTCCCTCTCTAATTAGAGATTCGTAAATGGTGTCTCCAGCTTGTATATTACCACTAATAGTAGCAATTTCTTCTTCTTTCTCTTCTTCTTGTATCTCTTCTTGTAGAGATATTTCTTCTTCAACTATCTCAGGAACCTTTTCCCCCTCCTCTGCTGCTGATTTCAAAATTTCTTCTGAAACAGAAAGAGATTCGTCAGCTTGTTTTATGGGAAATAAAGGAAGAATCTTAAAACAAATTGTTCCCACAGCTAACAATAGAATAAATAGCCCACTAATAATTATTTTTATTTTTTTTGCTCTTCTTTTTTTGTAGGAATAAGTATGGTAATAAGAATGATAGTAATATTTTTTCTTTGGCAAGATTCTTAATATCCCCTTACAATAAAATTTATCATACTTAATCAATTATATAATATGATTACAACCCAAAAAGTACCTAAAGTACTATATTTCAAAAATAGTGC
>JAHJOY010000089.1 GCA_018819665.1 bacterium | reverse complement strand
CCAAAGTAGGCATCGCCCGAACTTTCCAAAATATCAGGCTTCTGGAGAATCTGACAGTACTCGATAATGTAATGATAGGTTTTCATCTTCACCTAAAATCAAATCTTGCTTCCGCTATCCTTAAATTTCCAAATTATGTTCGTGAAGAAGAAAGCATTCACCATAAATCAATAGAATTATTAGAGAAAGTAGAATTAGAAAAATGCAAACTGGAAAAAGCAGGCAGTCTTCCTTATGGACAGCAGAGGAAATTGGAGATTGTTCGGGCTTTGGCTACCGGACCCAAACTACTGCTTTTAGATGAGCCGGCAGCTGGAATGAACCCGCAGGAAACCAAGGACTTAATGAATTTTATTCAAAAAATTCAAGATGACTTCAATTTAACCGTTCTTTTAATAGAACACGATATGAAAGTAGTAATGGGAATATGTAGAAGAATTTTAGTAATGGATTATGGAGTAACTATTGCTGAGGGAAATCCGGCAGAAATTCAAAATAATCCAGAAGTAATTAAGGCTTATTTGGGGGTGGATGCAAACTATGCTTAAGATTAATAATTTAAATGTTTTTTTTGGCGGTATACACGCCTTAAAAGGAATTTCATTTGATGTCCCCAAAGGAAAAGTTATTACTTTAATTGGAGCTAATGGAGCCGGTAAAAGTACTACCTTGAGAACCATTTGTGGTTTAATTAAACCACGGGAAGGCAAAATAAAGTTTAATAATACAGAAATAACCCATATTCCTACTGATAAGATTGTTAAAAAAGGCATTGCATTGATACCGGAAGGAAGGAAAATATTCCCCAATTTAACCGTCCAAGAAAATTTAACCTTAGGTGCTTTTGCCCGGACTGATAAAAAAGAAACTGCGAAAGATCTTGAATGGGTTTACGAGTTGTTCCCTCAGATTAAAGAAAGATTGTGGCAAAAGGGTGGAACTTTATCAGGCGGAGAACAGCAGATGTTAGCCGTAGCCCGGGGATTAATGTCGCGGCCAAAACTTTTAATGCTGGATGAGCCTTCTTTAGGATTAGCGCCTTTATTGGTGAAAGAAATTTTTGATATTATTAAGCGGATTCACCGGGAAGGAATGACCGTGCTTTTAGTTGAACAAAATGCTTTTGCTGCATTGAAAATTGCTGATTATGCTTATGTGCTGGAGACCGGGAAGGTTGTTTTGCACGGAACCGGAGAGGAGCTTTTACAAGACGAGAGAGTAAAAAAAGCTTATTTGGGAGAATAGTATCTTGATATTATTTTATAGTAATTAGCCAGGAAATTTTTCGCTGATGTTGGCTGCTTTTTTCAAGAGCGGTAATATTTACAATATAAGACTTTTTAATTAGAGGTTTTAAAGAATCAGGGGTAAAAGAAATTTCTCGATTTTCCGGATTAAAATCGAATTTTACTTTTGCCCCTCCTAATTTCATAGAGAGAGTTTTTGCATCATAATTACCACCCTCTAAAATTGCCCCTATCTTAACTAATTGATTGCTTTCTATTATACCATCATAGGGAAAGATTTGGGAAGTATTAAGAGGGCGTTGATTTAATATTTTAACAAATGAATTTAAAGAAATATTTCCAAACACATTCTGGCGATTCAAAGACCAGGGATTAGTATTAATGGTATTATTCATATTGTGGGCATTGAGAATCCCTTCATAACCTGCTTGTATGACCAAATTTTTAATTAAGGGACTATAAACTCCATAGGGGTAGGCGAAGAATTTTACTTTTTCACCTATTTTGCTTTCCAAAATTTCTTTGGATAAAAAGATTTCTTTTTTAATCCTGGAAAAATATTTATCATAATCTTCATTTTCCTTATATCGAAGGAGATTGCAATGACTCAAGGTATGAGAGCCAATTTCAATATTGTTTTGCATCATTTCCCTAATTTCTTCCCAGGTTAGGCTGGAACTATTTTTTTCTACGAAGTCGGTATAGATAAAAAGAGTGGCGGGAAGATTATATTTTTTAAGTATAGGGTAGGCTAAAGTGTAAGTAGATTTAAAACCATCATCAATGGTAATTACGATTGGTTTTGGTGGAAGTTGCCTATCTCTTAGCCCTTTGAGCAATTCCGAAAGAGAGATTACAGAATAATTATGAGCAGCTAAATGATCCATCTGTTTTTCAAATTCTACAATATTTATGCAATAGCTACTGCCTTCACCTTTTGTGAAATTATGATAAGCCAAAATAGGTATAATCGTTTCTTCTGCATAGACTAGATTGTTGACTTGATAAACATTGTGATAAAATATAGGTGTTAATAATAATGATGATAATATAAAGATTAACAATAATCTATCATTTTTAATTATAAGAAGATATGATATCTTTTGATTTAGGCACATAATAACCTTTCATTAATCAATT
>JAHJOY010000010.1 GCA_018819665.1 bacterium | reverse complement strand
TATCATTAATAATATCAATATGGAGGTGAATAATGAAGAAAATTCCGACTCTTTGCCCCGCCTGTAACTCTATGCTGGAGATTACAGAATTAAAATGTCCCAAATGCAGCACTACAATTCAGGGAGAATTCCCTATAAACAAACTTCTATCTCTCTCTGATGAAGACAGTAAATTTTTACTTACTTTTCTTCGCTCCAGAGGGAACATTAAAGAAGTTCAGGGAAGGATGAGTATCTCCTACCCTACTGTAAAAAATCGTTTGGATAAATTACTGATTACTCTGGGATTGTTTAATGAAAGCGAGAGGCTGAAGGAAAAAGAAATTTTAGATACCCTGGAAAGAGGAGAAATTACCGCTGCCGAGGCAATAAAATTAATAAAGGAGGCAAAACAATAAATAAAAATTTTACTTTTGTCATTCCGTTGTAGTTGTAGGGGTTCGATTCATCGAACCCGTGACGACAGATTTCTAAATTTAATTAAATTAAAAAAGGAGTTTAAAAAAATGAAAGAAGAAATTAAAAAAGTTTTAGAAATGCTGGAAGAAAAGAAAATAACCAGTGAGGAAGCAACAGAGCTATTGGATGCTTTAAGGGAATCAAAAAAAGCTGAAGAAGATATTCCTCCCGCTAAAAGAAAAAGATTTCTAAAAATCCATGTCACCAAAGGAGACAAACCTCAGGTAAATGTTACTCTTCCCTTCGGGTTAATTAATTGGGGATTAAATATTGCCAGTAAAATGGGCAAGAACACAGTAGATATTGGCGGAGAAAAAATACCCATTGACATGGAAGAGTTAAGCAAAGCAATGAATGACCCGGAATTTACCGGTAAAATTGTAGATGTAGAGGATGAAGAAGAAGGAAAACATATCGAGATAGAAATTGTATAATAGAGGAAAAATTGCTATATTATAAAGTGCAAACATTCAAGAAGGAGAGAGAATGAGAAAAGTTACCCGTGAAGAAATCTTAACCGGCAATCCTTTAAAAGTTATGTTTTTATTAAGCTTTCCAGTAATGATCTCCCAATTCTTACATACTTTATATCATCTTGCTGATACCTTCTGGTTGGGTCATCTTCCTCCCACAGAAAGCGGAGAAGCAGTCGCTGGATTGCAAATTTCCTGGCCAGTGATCTGGTTTCTCATTGCTCTCTCCTTCGGATTTGGAATAGCTGGCGTGGCTCTCGTTTCTCAATATACCGGAGCAGGAGAAAAGAAAAATGCCAATATGGTAGCCAGTCAAATGCTTTCTCTTTCCATTATATTTGGATTGATAGTTGCTGTATTCGGATTTATATTAACCCCTTATCTGGTCCCTCTTATTACTAAATCAGCCACGGTCACCAGGACAGCCATAACTTATATGCGGCTTATCTTCTGGGGAATGCCTTTCATGTTCATTGCCTTCACCTTTCAGAGCATTCTCTCTGCAAAAGGTGATACTATAACCCCAATGTATATAAATCTCTTCACCGTTACTTTAAATGTTATACTCGATCCCTTTTTAATCTTTGGGTGGTGGCGTTTTCCTCATTTAGGTGTACTGGGAGCAGCCCTGGCAACCATCATATGCCAGGGCATAGCTGCCTCTATATCTCTCTATCTCCTTTTTAAAGGGACAAAAGGGATAAGGATAACCATAAACGGTCTAATCCCGGCTTGGAAATGGCTGAAAAAAATCTTCAAAATAGGACTGCCGGCAGCAATAGGCCATTCTACAACTGCCTTTGGATTCGTGCTGGTTATGGCTATCATCGGCAGAGTAAATAATCCGGAAACGGTTATTGCCGCGTATGGTGTGGGGGATAAACTGATTAATATCATTTTTATTGTTGTAGATGGCTTGGGGACAGGAATTATAACTTTAATCGGACAGAACCTGGGGGCAAATCTTATTAATCGAGTAGAAGAAATCGCCCGAAAAAGCCTTCAGGTGGTATTTCTTATTACTTTATTAGAAGCAGCTCTGGTCTTTGCTTTGAGAATTCCTCTATTTAAATTATTTATCCCTAACCGACCGGATATTATTGCTGAAGGGATTCACTTTCTTGCCATCTTCACTTTGGGCATCCCCTTCTTCGGTTTGATCGGAGCAATTATGGCTCTATTTAGAGGGTCCGGACATAATGTTCAACCTATGATTGTAGATATGGTAAGGCTCTGGGGGTTGAGAATCCCCTTTGCTTACTTTCTCGGAAATCAATTTGGCTCTACCGGTATATGGTGGGGAATGGCTTTAAGTAATATTATCGCAGCTATTGTAGCCCTGTTCTTCTACTTTCAAGGAGGATGGAAAAAGCAAGTTATTTATGAATACAAGGAAACTATTCAACCCACCCCTTCTCCTTTTATTCCCGAGGAAGAGTAAATTTAATTGGGGACACATCCCATTTAATTATGAATATTATAATAAAAATAGTCAGCGGCAAAGCCTTGTAAAATAAGGGCTTTAAATAAAATATTACTCTAAGTGCCTTTAAACGCATAATTTTTTAAAACAGGTACTTTGTTGCCCCTAAAAAATCGCTCTTTTTTGACTAAAATTCCCTCATCTCAAAATCTGAAGGTGGCTATTTATAAGGGTTTTAAGATTTTAAGAAGGTGGAAATAGGCCAAAAATGGGGGTCGTAATTGCCGATTTTTCGAAAATTGATGCCCTTTAAAAGGCACTCTACGTGCGTTAAAAGGGCATTCCTGAAGGGGGTCTGAAACCCTTGTAAATAAAGGGTTTTAGAAGGCAAAAAAATGGGGACAGTCTTCTTTTGTGCTCCTGCATTTAGTGCAAGACAAAAAGTAAAGTCTGTCCCCTTCTTTCCTAAAAAATGCTAAAACACTTACAAACAAAGGGCTTTTGTCATTCCCGTCTCTTTTTTGTCATTCCGGTCAGTCTTTTTTTGTCATTCCCGCGCAAGCGGGAATCCAGCATTTTCTTAAGAAATTTTCTATATCATCAACCGGATACCCTGATTTAGATCCAATTACAAAATCGATTCTGGTTTATGCGCTGCTTTTACATTGTCAAAAGAACCGTCAGAGCGTGTGAAAATTAATTATAACATTTTTCATAAAAGCGTAAATCATCTACCCTTTATTAGAGTGATCTCTACCACCGGACATATTTACCGAAAAAATGAGACTTTTTGTGTAATAAAATAGGCTTAAAGGCAAAAGTAATACTTATGCCAGTACCACTTTCCTTCTTTGTCTTAATCTTCTTAATATCTCTTCTGTTCCCAGGATGTTGATGGCCCGTTTAAAGTTATAGGCCAGAAATGATAGGGAGATTTCGGCACTTACTGAGACTTTTCTCTTGGTCAGGAAGAAATAAGCTCCCCAGCCTCGTTTTATGGTGCCAAAGGGGTGCTCTACAATCATTTGCCGGAGCTTATACTTTTTTAAGTTCCTTTTGGTTTGTGAATCAATCCGGTCAAGAAAGTCCTGATCGGCATGCCGGCAGATCGTTCTACCTTTTTTAGCTTTAGTGCATCTTTCTTTAAATTCACATTTTTTGCAGGCAACATAATTCCGGTATTCGTAGCCAATTATTTTTCCTTCTTTCTTCCTGGCCCGGTAATAATGGAGTTCCTTTCCAGCTGGACAGAGATAGACATTTTTGGTTGAATCATACTTAAACTGATCAGAATAGAAGGCTGGGTCTTTGGTACCATTGGCATAGGTTTGTTTGGTGATGTAAACGGCGATCCCGTTTTCTGCACATTTCTTTAAGTCTTGGGCCTTGTAATAACCTTTATCTGCTAATACTTCAAATGTTTGGTTCTCAAAGAGCTTTTTTGCTCTTATGGCCATGGGGGCTAGTTGACCCAGGTCATTG
>JAHJOY010000088.1 GCA_018819665.1 bacterium | reverse complement strand
CCAAGTAAAAGCTTTAAATGTACCATTCTTTAAAGCAGGCAAGGAATTAAAAGAGAAAGCAAAATAAGAAAATATTTTGGTTACATTAACAAGTTAAGTGTAAATAGGCCTATTCAGGTAATTTTTTAAAACCTGATAGGCCTATTCCTTTGATATATTAACTACTTCTTTTCTTCTACATGCACACCCTGAATGTTCACATTTATCCCGGTAACCTTAAGTCCAGTTTTGGTTTCTAATTCCTCTTTTACCTTCTTCTGGATCTCTTTAGCTACATCAATTATTATGGAACCATACTCTAAAATAACCGAAATAGAGGTAGAAACTTCTTTATTTTCTCTAAGGTCAACATTAATCCCTTTTTCTAATTCTTTGGTCCCCAATAAAGTTCCTATTCCCCCTTTGGCACGAGTAGCTAATCCAGCTACTCCGGGTATGCCGATTACTGTTCTGCTAATTATGGTTGCTATTACCTCGGGTACGATATTAACTTCTCCCAAAATTTCTTTGGCCTTAATTATTTCTTCTTTTTTTTCTTCTTTCTTTATTTCCCCAGCTATTTTTTCGGTTTTCTGGGTAGCCACATCCTCTGTTTTTTCTTTTTTCTCCTTATTTTTGTCCATACTAATCTTAACTCCCCCCTTTACTCTAATATTTTTTAAATCTTCTTTTCTGTAAAATCATTTTAGCTATAAATTGCTTTCTAAGCTAACCCCGTATTTTTAATAACTTCTAATTCTTCCTGTTACTTTTCACCTGGAGTGATATTGATAATACAATCTTTTATCCGGGCATAACTAAAAATTTAATAGCGGTCCTTTCTTCTCCTTCAATTTCTACATCTACGAAAGCTGGTATACAGACTAAATTAACTCCACTGCTTGCGGTAAAACCCCGAGCAATAGCAATCGCCTTAACTGCCTGATTTACTGCTCCTGCTCCTATGGCTTGTAATTCTGCTTTTCCTTCTTCCCTTATTACTCCTGATAAAGCACCGGCTACTGCTTTAGGATTCGACTTAGATGAGACTTTTAATAGTTCCATTCGTTTCTCCTCCTTATAATATTGAATGCTTTATAAAATAACCACATCTACTAATCTATGTATGCTATTTTTGTTCACTTTTGTTTCTTGCCCTTGTTTACTTTTACAGCTTGGGGATAACCTATTTTTTTTTAAATCACCTCCAATTATTATATTCGAAAATCTATGGCACATTTTATTTCAATTATTATAACACATTTGGTTTATATTATTTTACATTTTTGCTATTGATTTCATCTGCTGGTAGGCTTTAATTGTAATATCCGGTGATAAATAAGGTAAAAGTGCATCATTATGAAAAAGGGGGTCAACATCTCCCTTTAAATTAAAATAAGTCCTGGCTTCGTTCCAGACCTTTGTACCCGGAATGGCCGAAAACTTAGCCAAACGCGGATGAGCCCCACAATCTATCACAAAACGGATAGAATCAACAATTTCCTGTAAATTCTGTCCGGGTAACCCGATTAAAAGATAAGTACCAATTTGAGAAGTTTTGAACCCTGCCTTTAAAAGATAATCCACTGCCTTTTTAAATTCAAGATTGGTTACCTTACCCCCCGTTTCTGACTGGAGACGAGGATCTACTGTCTCAAAACCCAATCTGATGGTCTCTACTCCTGCCTGGTACATCTTGTAAGCTATTTCTTTATTTATCATTCGGGCATGAATTCCATTGGGAGCATGAAGCCTGATGGCCAGTCTTTTATTGATTAATTCCTCTAAAACAACTAGAAAATTGTCTTCCGAATTTATCAACAAGGCATCATCATAAAAAATAAAATCTTTCACTCCCCTTCTCTTGTTCCAATATTCTATCTCCTTTGCCACTTCTTCAGGGTTTCTAAATTCTAGTTTGGGATTTATTTTAAAAGAAGCACAATAACTGCAACGGTAAGGACAACCCCGAGAGGATAATATACAGATATAATCAAGATTAGAATAGAGGTTCCAGGCCGGATAAGGCAGGTTATCTAACCCTTTTTCGTATTTTGAATAATCATTTTTGTTCCCGGCATGCTGTTCTAATATTTTTATTAAATCTCTTATACTATTCCCTTTTATTACATAATCAGCACCAGAAAATTTAAAGGCATGCTCAAAACATAAAGTAGCATAGGCCCCTCCTAAAATTATAGGGATGCCGGGAAAAATTTCTTTAATTATCTCTATCGCCCTGAACACCCCGGGATACCAGTAGGTCATAATAGAGGTAATCAATACTGCCTGGGGCGGAGACAGCTTTTTTAATTTATTCAGGAAAATATCTTCGGTAATCCCATACCGGCTATATCGACGGGGTATATTTTTTAAAATTGCAGGTTTTTTGACTTCTTCTTTATAGAAAGGACCCCGGCCAAATTCATCTTTTTTAGGAAATTCTCTGTTCTTTAACTTTAAAATCTCCCGATTATAACGGTCCATACAATCTATACAACTAATCTCATAACCCTGCTCTCTCAAGATGCTGGCAATATACAATAACCCTAAGGGTTTTGACCAGAAATCATAAGCCGTAAAATCATAAATCCAGGGATTAATCAACAACAGATTATAATTTTTTTTCATCGATAGTTCAGTTCTTTTACTTTTAATTTTAATTTTTTAAAATAAATCTATTCTGTAGAGGTTAAATTATTGCGATATCTATAAAACTGTTAACAGTTTCAAGTCGTGGTTAATTAGCTTAATATCTTAAAAAGGCCCTACGATAAAAAAATTCTTCTCCGCAAGAAAAATATCATTGATATACACTCTTACTTTCCACTCTCCTGGCAACTGAGAGGGATAATTACCTCTAATCTTTATCCAGTACCAGGTGCGGTAATTAATATAATTGCCGGCTTCCATCTCCACTTCTCCCCGGTGATATAATTTGCCTTCTGGAGTAATCCATTCCCAGTAGAGCTTAAATTTCTCTGCAGAATCATAAGAAAATCTAATCCAGGTAACTACTTTTTCATCCTGGGGAAAGAAAAAATTGGTCTCTCGCAGCGGGTTCTTTTCCATAACATCTTTACAAAGAGCAATCTTTTGCAGATATTCCGAATCTTTAGCTGCCTCCTGTGCCATACTTACTCCGGAGAAAATCATTAATAATATCAATACGAACACCCACAATTTAACCCTAAGAATATTTTTTTTCCTTCTAATCGACATTTACTTTACCCCCTCTTTTTATTAGTCGTTAGTGAATAGTGAATAGTTGTTAGTTTTAATACAGGTTTTCGGTTATCAGTTTTCGGTTTACAGTTTATTATGTTTTAGGTTATTTCTACAAATCTGGTGTAGGGGTCGAATTTATTCGACCCGAAACGGGTTCGATGAATCAAACCCCTACCTTAATTCAGCGGCAAACCTTCCCCGTTTTCACTTAGCCTGTCCTACTAACGGCTAACGACTATTCACTATCGACTATATTAACTGGCTAACCAGGTAACCAATTAACCAACTAACTAAATAATTATTCTACAAACCAACCCCAAATTCCTGCAAACTTTTAAAAAAATATTATTTATTTTTAGAAAAAGGAAAAAAGGTAAGAAGGAAAAAGGGGACGGTTCTATTTTTTCGAGTCATTATTTCTAGAAGATGGTAAAAAATAGAACCGTCCCCTTTTTCCCCTTTTTCTTTAAATTTTCCATTCCTGGAGATATCTTTTTTGATCAGGGGTAAGTTCATCAATCCCTACCCCCGAAGCTTCTAACATTAACCGGGCTACCTGT
>JAHJOY010000087.1 GCA_018819665.1 bacterium | reverse complement strand
TTAGACATACTTATAAAATAAAATTTAAAATAATTATAAAGGGAAGATTAACGTTAATGACTACCCGAAACATGGAAGATTATCTGGAAGCTATATGGAATTTACAGAATAAAAAAGGATATGTTAAAGCAAAAGATATTGCAGAAAGATTGGAGGTAAGCCGTCCCAGTGTATCTGGGATGATTAAAAAGTTATCAGAAAATAGTTATATATTATATGAAAAATACGGTGGGATTGTACTTACAGCAAAAGGTAAAAAATTGGCTCAGGAGATCAAAAAGCGCCATACTTTACTGGTAGAGTTTTTAAAGATTGTCGGAGTTGATGAACAAAATGCTCAACAGGATGCTTGCAAGTTAGAGCATGATGTTTCACCAGAAACCATAACTTGTCTGCTGGAATTTGTAGAATTCGTTAGTTTATTACCGGAAAGCTCCAAGTGGAAAGAAAATTTTCAAGAATATTTGAAAAAAAGAGGTTTACTGGAAAGAAGAAGTAATAAAAATAAAAAATTATAAAAAAATATTGAGGGAGAGAAAATAAAAAGATATGACAATTACTCTGGATTCAATAGGCGAAAATCAAAAAGTAAAAGTTGTTAGTATTTCCGGGGGATGGGGGATAAGACAACGCTTAGGTTGTTTAGGTATCCATCCCGGAGACATAATAACTGTAAAAAGGAGTGCTATTATGCGAGGACCTATTTTAATAAGTGTCCATGGGAACCAGGTTGCTTTAGGCAGAGGAGTGGCCGGAAGAGTTGTGGTGGAGGTAGAATAATGAAAATAGCTCTTATGGGGCAACCTAATTCTGGTAAAAGCACTGTCTTTAATGATGTTGCGGGATATAAGGCAATAACTTCTAATTTTCCTGGAAAGACCGTAAAATATACCCTAACAAAATTTAATCTTCTTGGACAAACCATTGAATTAGTAGATTTGCCAGGAACTTATTCTTTAACCTCATTTGACCTGGCTGAACTTGAAGCAAGAAAGTATTTGCTAAAAGGTAATGTTGATGTAGTTATAAACGTTATCGATGCATCTTTGCTTAGTAGAAGTTTAGAACTTACTCTTCAACTTTTGGAACTTAAATTGCCGATGGTGATATGTCTTAATATGATTGATGAAGCTGAACGTAAAGGCATTGGAATTGATATTGAAAAATTATCTAAAGTTTTTGGCGTCCCAGTAGTGCCGGCAGTTGCAATAAAAGGGAAAGGGATAAAAGAGCTGTTTTCAACAGCCTATAAAGTAGGAGAAAAAAAGAAAATAGGTAAGACCATAAGTTTTAGCAAAGACGTTGAGGATGTTATAACACAATTATCTATACAAATTAAGAAGAAACAGATTGACCAAGAATTTAATGTACCGGAACGGTTTTTAGCTCTTAAATATTTAGAAAATGATAGTTATTTCATGGAAAATTATGAAAAGAAGAATAATAATCTTTTTAAAGAGATAGTCCATTTTCAAAATATACTTAAGGAAACTCATGGTAGACAATCCGATGTAGTTATTTCCTCTGAACGACATCATTTATCCATGAATATATATGAATCTGTAGTTTCACTTACTAGACCTCATATAGGTCTAATAGATTATCTGGATAATATCTTAATGCATCCATTTTTGGGGTATATTTCTTTAGGTTTAATTTTTTATCTATTTTTTAATTTAATTTTTGGTGTCGGGAAAATGGTAGAAGAACCATTACTGGATTATTTTTATAGGCTAATTCCTTTGCTGGAGAAGAGTATTAACCCAAGCACTCTATCATTTTCAATAATTAGTGGTATTATCCAAGGATTAGCCGGCGGGATAGCTATTGTCTTGCCTTATCTATTCCCCTTTTTGTTTGGCTTGGCTATTTTAGAGGATTTAGGTTATTTGCCTCGAATAGCTTTTCTCTTAGACGCGTTTTTACATAAGATTGGTTTACACGGTAAAGCAATTATACCTTTTATCTTAGGCTATGGCTGTACTGTTCCGGCTATAATGGCTACCAGAATTTTGGAATCGGAAAGAGACCGTTTTATTTCCTCTGTGCTGGCTACCATGATTCCTTGTGCTGCGCGAATGACTATAATATTTGCATTGGTGGCTTTTTACATTAGTCCTCAAGCAGCTTTGGCTATTTATATTTTAAATATTATTGTAATCGCCTTATCAGGCAAAATATT
>JAHJOY010000086.1 GCA_018819665.1 bacterium | reverse complement strand
TCTCAGTTCGAGCCATCTCTCTAACCGACTGCTGAGCTAAAATCGGAAAAACATCTTTACCTTGAAAAGCCTGAAGATGAGCTGGAGTAGCTATTCCTAAACGGTCTCCGGTGCCAAAAGAAGCCCGAAGACCACAAAAAGAGGGATTAAGGTAGGGAAATGTTTCTCTTAATAGGGACAGATTGTGATGATTTAAATAACACACCTTGGCAAACAGACCATCTTCTTCAATTTTTTTCTCTTCTGAAACAAGCCCTTCAAATTTTTTCACCACTTCAGGTTTGCCAATCACGGTTAAATATTTGGCCTGGTCATCTTTAACTAAGAAAAAATAATTATCTCCTTTTGATTTTATAGAAGAATGATATATTGTATATTTATTAAAATAAGCTTTCAAAAAACGTCGCAAGATATCTTCTTTATTCATTGATCTTCTCCCATATTAATTCTAAATAATATATCTACCGATTACTAATTTCATATTGATTTATTAAAATTAATCTAAAATTCAATTTTATTTAAGTGCTCGGCAGTAAGACGGGCGCAACTATCCGGGTCCGGAAAAGGGAGTATCTCGGCAGAGACATAACCCTGGTAACCTATCTTTTTCAAAGTATGGACTATCTTGGTAAAATCCAGATGACCACAGCCGGGTGCCCAACGATTACTGTCTGCAAAGTGGACATGGGTAATATAATCTTTAGCTTGAACAATGCTTTCATAAATTGAAACTTCTTCTATATTCATATGAAAAGTATCTGCCAACAGCCCTAAATTAGATGCTCCTACCCGCTTAATAAATTCAATTCCCTCGTTGAGGGTATTAATAAAATTGCTTTCATACCTATTTACCGGTTCTAAGGTAAGCCCTATATTGTATTCTTTTGCAAACTCTGTACATTTTCTCAAACAATCAATGGTCCATTCTTCGGCTTCTGTTTTGTCTACATTTTCTTTTATTATTCCTCTTATTAAGCCAATAATTACCTGAGCGCCAAAATGGGAGGCGAATATTATCTGGTCCTTTATTCTGTCTACTGCCATCTTTCTAACAGCTTCGTCAGGATCAGAAAAACTTAAACCTTCTTCTCCGTAAGCCTGTCCGGTACCTATGGCTGGGACTTCTAAATTATTTTCTTTTATTATGTTAATAACATCTTCTACTTTTAAATCTTTAGGATTTCTAATCGCTAATTCTGCACCGTCAAAACCTAAGTCTGCAACTGTCTTAACACTCCTTTCAAAATCTTCTTTAAAGGCCAACGCTGAAAATTTAGTAGGCTGAGTAGAAACTACTATACTTTTTTTCATTGTTAAATACTCCTATTATAATAAAAATTAACCTCGTGCAAGTAATTGTAGGGGCGTATGGCAAAATGTCCCCTTTCTGTCATTCCTGTGAAAACGGGGAACGCCTGTCCTACGGTTTACTTATCTCGGGCAGACACGAGGTCTGCCCCTACAACTATCTCCTGAATTCTGATTTCCTTTTTCATAACTATACGCTAAACGCTCTACGCTACCCGCTATTTCTGTATTTGCCCGATATATGGCAATTCAAATACAGATTTCCAGCCTTTGCTCATCGGTTCTTTTAAGAATGGTTCCATCTCTTTTGGGTCACGCAAACTGATTTTTTCCACCGGAGGTATTTTACCAGCCGGATAGGTTTCCATAATCTCATCATGAACCAAAGTCAAATAGCTTAGAATAGCAGCGATAGGACGTTTTGCTTTTTCGGCACTCGCTCGAGTCGGACAGCCTACTACTCCTTCTGGTACAGCTGATCTTTCAATTGCAGATTGACCTTCCCCTTGCTGCCATCCTTGAGGTCGATGATAAGGGTCAACCGAGGTATCAAAATGACCTCCGGGCAGTAATGAATCACCCTCAGTGTCTACAGCATACTTCATATCCAGCATCTCAGGGAAGAGTAATTGAGCAACAGATGCTTCTGCTTCATCAGCATGAATAAAATCTGTAGTGAGACTATCTTTTCTATCAATAGGAATAAAGAATTCTCTAATTGACCTATGCCAGTCAATTACCCGATAAATACCTGGTAATTGATAACGCTTACAAAATTCCTGTATGGCTGATTCTAATATCCATAATTGCCCATGATTATTAACCCACATCTGTTTGCGGAAACCGTCATTCCAGAGTCCGTACATCACATTAATCATAGTTTCTCTAACTACATCTTCCGGCATAATAATAGTTCCAGCCATACCACAGTGATGATAAGGATGTCCACCATAATTTAAAGGAGGTAAGGCCAAGCTGCATCCTACTCCATCTCTATTTTTTATATAACGGCGTACTCCTTCACAAATCTGGGTGACCATAAAAGTATCCAGACCAGTGTTGGCATAATCACCGTGACATTCCGTACATCCCACCGGTACAAAAACAAAATCATTTTTACGTCTGTTTTCAATAACATGCATACGGGGAGTAGTTTGAATATAACTACCTGCCTTCCCTAATT
>JAHJOY010000085.1 GCA_018819665.1 bacterium | reverse complement strand
TATAATGACCTATGACCCCTATAATGACCTATGACCCCTATAATGACCTATGACCCCTATAATGACCTATGACCCCTATAATGACCTATGACCCCTATAATGACCTAATGATAGAATGTTGACATGTATAAGAAGAGTCCTAAAGTTAATATTGGCAAATGTATAAGACAGATAGAAGGATATAAGGCTTTTATTCCTGAAAAATTTCCTCCTAAGAATTTGTCTTTTCAGGGAGAAAGATTAATCCAACTTTTATCTACATCCAGCCTATTATTGGGAAAATTAGATGGATTAACCAAGCTTATACCTGATATGGATTTTTTTATTTTTATGTATATTAAGAAAGAAGCCGCTCTTTCTAGCCAAATAGAGGGGACTAAAGCTCGGCTTACTGACGCCTTACATGCTGAAATTGAAAGAGCACCTGAATTACCCCCAGACGTTGATGATATCTTGCATTATATTGAAGCCATGAATTTAGGCCTTAGTGAGTTAAAAGATATTCCTTTGTCTTTAAGGTTAATAAAAAAAATTCATCAAGTATTATTAACAGAAGCAAGAAGTACTTTTTTCCCTTGCCCTGGAGAGTTTAGAAAAACCCAAAATTGGATAATGGGGACCAATCCTAATAATGCTCGTTTTGTACCTCCACCACCAGATTATGTAACATTAGCCATGGCGGATTTAGAAAAATATTTTTACTCTTATCGAAATATCCCCATTTTAATAAAAATAGGTTTAATTCATGCGCAATTTGAGACTATCCATCCTTTTATAGATGGGAATGGTCGAACTGGTAGACTGCTTATTACTCTTTATCTTTGTCAGGAAAAATTATTGGAAAGGCCAGTATTATATCTTTCCGAATATTTAAAAAAGAATAGAGATCTTTATTTTGCTAACTTAGATGAATATAGGAAAGGAAATGTTTTTTTGTGGATGGAATTTTTTTTAGAAGGTGTTGGAAAGGTAGCGGAAGAAGCAATTGAAACTTCGAATAAAATTATTGATTTACGTGAAAAAGATCAACAAAAGATAATGAAATTAGGGAAAGGCACTAAAAATGCTGTTAAACTTTTAAAAAATCTGTATAAGCTGCCTATGATTAATGTAAAAAAAGTAGAGGAATTTACTGGACTTTCACGAGAAGGAGCAAATAGATTAGTAAAAAAATTTGTTAAACTGAATCTTTTAGTACCCAAAGAAAAAGATAAAAAGTATGGGCGAATTTTTATCTATAAAGAATATTTACGTTTATTTGAAAATTCATAAATATTGGAAATAAATAGAGATACATCTCATTTTCTTAAGGATTGTGACCGGAAAATATTTATTTAAAACTCAAATTGTAAACCAATTTTAATTTCAGAATTATTCTCTTTTAGAGCAAAGGTGTTTATCTCGGCAGTAAAGGATAGATCCGGTTTAAATTGATAATCAATACTAAAACTCCTTTCGCTGATCCCGTCAAGAGAAGTAGAATAGGTAAGAAAAAGGTCTTCGGTAATACTTTTACCTACTTCTATTCCGAATGTTCTAAAATTTAAATCATAAAAGGGAGTTGTCTCACTATTTTCTTTAAATATAGCTTCTATTCGGAAAATATCTAACCCTAGATAGTTAGCAATTTGATTTTCAGCTCTTCTGAGAAAATTAATGCTTAGACCTTGAAAAATTAAATTAAAAATTTCTTCCCTTAATAATTCTCCAATCTCTCCCTCTGATAGACCGCTAATATTTTTATTCAGAGTTAATAAAGAAATGATTTCCGCTTCAGATAAAGCAGGTTTAGAAGAGAGTTCTATTTGAGGAGCAGAAAGATTTCCGGAAATTTTTAAAAAGACAGTAACCTGGCTTACTTTAGTATTAGCTTTAATATCCAGGAGTACATCAGGACCGGTAAATTCATTCAGTAATAGTTTACCTTCAGTAAATTGGAATTTTTGTTCAAG
Organism: bacterium; assembly: GCA_018819665.1. GTDB lineage: Bacteria > Atribacterota > Phoenicimicrobiia > Phoenicimicrobiales > Phoenicimicrobiaceae > Sediminicultor. The sequence continues at coordinate 2,501 of JAHJOY010000085.1, read as the reverse complement.
GAATACAAAATATCCTTTTCTAACCGATAATTGCCCTGTGAAAAGAGGCTGAGGTAAATCCCCTTGAATTTTTATTTCTCCATCTAATTTTAGATCCATATTAGGAGCTTTAAACTGAAAATTTTCTAAAATTTTAGCGGAAAGATCTACTCTGCCTTTTAAACGCATTAAAGAGTCATTTTTCTCAGGGATAAATTGATAACCCGGCTTCCAATTTAATTCTCCTTCAGAGAAAATAAATTCTCCTTTTATTTGGGGAGAATCAATAGATCCATTAATTTCAGCCAGGAAATTCGTTTGGGCAGTTAAAATATCTCCATAGATTAATTTCCCTCCTTCATTCCATATTTTAATTCTAAGATCATCAGGTTGAAAATTAACTAATTTAAAATCTCCAGAAACATAAATTAAATTATTATCCAGCATAAAAGTCATTTGTGGGATTTTTACCAAATTATTAACAATCTCAACTTTAGTTTCTATTTTATCTAACTTAAGCGGGATAGAAGTTAATTCTAAACTTCCCTGATTAAGAGTAAGATGTCCATTAAAGATAGGCTGACCGACAGTGCCGGATAAATTTAAAATAAGATTAGTGATGCCCTGAGCTTGTTTAAAGTTTTTATTCAAAAATATTTGCACGAAACTTAAATCGGTATTTTCCAAACTGACTTCAAAGTTCAAAGGTAATTGATTAAAGTCTTGATCTTGGTCCTCTTTTTTTTCAGAGACAATAAAAGGAAAGGGTATCTTGCCTTGAGCTTTAATTTGAAAATCCTTTTGGTAAGAGATGATTAATTCTTGTATTTCCAGATTGCCCTCTTTCCAGTTAATTTTGCTTTGAAGATCCTCAAATTTAAAATTACGGAAGTAACCGTCTTCTATTTGAACAGAAGTAGATATGTTAGGGCGCTTAAGTGAGCCCTGGCAAGCTCCAGTAATATTAAGATTTCCTTTTATATCTTCTTTGAATCCGATAAGTTGGACTAGGTTATTTAAATCGAATTCGGTTGCTTGAAATTCTATATCTAATAAGTTTTGAGTAAAATCCAGCCATCCTTTAGCTAAAAACTGTCCTTTTTGCTCTTTTAGCAATAATTCACTGAGAGTGATTTTAGATCCTTTTTTTTCTAAAGTGAATTTAAAGTCATGTTGTACACCGGTTTCATCCTGAAGAGTGGAGAATTGAGAATTTAAAAGAAACTGCTGAGAAATCAAATTTCCCATTATTTTTAGTTTTCCCTCTATTTTTGAGGGAAGAAGGTGGGCTATCAACTGATTTAATTTTTTATGATTAAAATCTATATCTAGAGAAAAAGGAATATCTTTTTTTAAATCAACCTTTCCTCGAGCATTGATTTGCATTTCCGCCTGCTTAAAGCTCAATTCTTCAATGGTTACTTGATAATTATTTAGGCTCCAGTCCGAAAAAATCCTTGACCAAGAAAGGGGAGTATTTACAGAAGAAATTTTATCTGATGCTAAACTAAAAATTAAATTTCCCTTACCCAGATAATAATTTTTTATAGAAATTTCCTCTAAATCTAATTGACTATCCAGAGAAATATCTGGCCAATTACCTTGAAGGTTAGCAAAACCATGAGCCCATCCAGATAAAGACTCTTCAAAAGCAAATAATTCGGTTAAATAATTCATATTTAATCTGGTTAGTTGAAGTTTTAGATCAATTTGTTTTTGGCTATCTTTTTGAAGGTCAACCTGTCCAGCGGCAGTTAAACTGATATTATTAGTGTATAAAATGATATTTCTAAATTGCAAGAAAGGAAATTGATAAAATATTTCTGCTTCAAAATTATCTACTACAAAATTTTCCCAATTAACGTTCTTTAATTCTAACCTGCTTTCTATTTGAGGTTGAGAAGCTGTACCCTGAATTTTTCCAGTAATATTACAAATTCCCCTCAATTCATCAAGGTTAGATAAAAAGGGAAAATCTTCTAAGGAAATATTATCGCTATTGAATTTAAAGTCTAGTTGATTTTTTGAATTCAGTTTTCCATATAGATTAAATTGATTATAGAGATAAGATAAGGTAAGTTTATTTAGCTCAAAGGAAGAAGAATTGATAATTTTCATTTCCAATTGAGCAGTAACGGGTTCTTTTAAGGTATTTTGTAATAATTTTACTTCTTGTGCAGTTAGTTGACCGGTTAAGTTTATAGGTGAATTCGCAAGAAGAGTTCCTTCTATCATGAAATTTCCAGATAAGCTACCCGAAAATGAATCCAAAAAGGTTATTTTCTTAAAGGCAGAATTTTTTAAATCAAGTCCTTTGACCTTTGCAAAAAATTTATAAACCGGAGATGGTTTTTCCCAATCAATTATTCCCTCCATTATTATTTTAGTATCTTCCCATTGGGTTTTGAGGGATTCTATAATAAGTTGTTCTTCCTTAAAAGAGAATAGAAGGTTTGGGTTTTGTAATTGCCAACCGTTTATACTAAGTAGTGAAGAATTAAGTTTGCCTTTTACCTGGAAGT